>JAPHSB010000371.1 GCA_026193295.1 Lysobacterales bacterium | reverse complement strand
TGGCGCCCATGCCCTGGGCGAGGAGGCCCACCGGGCAGTGCCTGCTGCAGATGCATGCAAACCGTTCTACTCCGTACTACTACGACAGCCGCCAGGTCCTGCAGCGCGTGCTGGCTCGTTTCGATGAGCTTGAGCTGACACCGGTGCTGGCGCTGGAGCTGGAATTCTATCTGCTGGACGACGACGAGGAGCGGCTGCAGCCGCGCCGTATGCGGATTCCCGGAACTGTCCTGATGCAGGAGGTTCCAGCGCTGCACGGGCTGGATGATTTGCACGACCTGGATGACTTCCTCGCGGATGTGGACGCGGCCTGCGCCGCCCAGGGCATTCCGATCGGCACGACCATGTCGGAGGGCTCTGCCGGGCAATACGAAATCAACCTGCACCACGTAGCCGACGCCGAGTTGGCCTGTGATCACGCGCTGCTGCTGCGCCGCCTGGTGCGAGGGGTCGCTCAACGCCACGGCATGGCCGCCACTTTCATGGCCCAGCCTTTTGTTGCGTTGGATGGCAGTGGGATGCACGTCCACTGCTCTTTGCTGAACGCCGAAGGCCGGAACGTGTTCGCCGGCAATGCGCCGGCCGACCAGCCGGAGGCTTATGCGCCCGAGCTGCGGTTCGCCGTGGGGGGGCTGCTGGCAACGCTGCCCGAGTCGCAGGCAATCCTGGCGCCCAACGCCAATTCGTACCGGCGCCTCGGGCCAGGAAGCTTTCTCTCGGCCACTCCCAGCTGGGGCTACAATCACCGCCAGGTGGCTGTGCGCATCCCGCCCGCCGACGACGCCAACGTGCGGTTTGAACATCGGCCGGCCGGCGCCGACTGCAATCCCTATTTGGCGATCGCCGCGCTGTTGGCCGGTGTCCACCATGGCCTGGAGCGGCGCATCGAGCCGCCGGCGATGGTGAGGGAAGGGCAGGTGATGGAGCAGAATTCTGCTTCCGGGCCCCATTGGGAGGGTGCATTGGCACAATTCGAAGCTGCCAGTGTATTGCCGGACTACCTGGGGCGGAAGTTTTGCGCGACTTACGCGCAGTGCCGGCAGCTCGAGGCCCGCCAGTACCGGGCACAGGTGCCGGACCTCGACTATTTGTGGTATTTGGGGAATATTTGATGATGCACCCGATCCGACTCATCGTATGTTGCGGCTTACTCCTCGCTGTCAGCCAGTTGGACGCTTTCGAAGCGCCGCCGCTGACTCCCGGTGAGGCGGCTGCCGCGGCGAATGACTACCAAAGATACTGTGCCCTGTGCCACGGTGCGGACCGCCAGGGCGGAGTGAACGACCATGCGCCTTCTTTGCGGTCCGAGACACTGCTGCGCACCGGCTTCCCGGAGTTCATCCTGTTCACCATTGCCTATGGCCGCCGTGGCACGCCTATGGGTGCGTATTTCGAAGAAGTGGGCGGTCCGATGAACAACGACGAACTGTATCGGCTGACGCGCTGGTTGAAAGAACAGGTGGATGTCGAATCGATCGACCTGCCCGCCGAGCCCATCCGCGGCGACCTGCAGCGGGGCCAGCAGGTTTATACCGAGCGTTGCGCTACCTGCCATGGCGCGGAAGGAGAGGGGGTTTCGGCGCCCGCCGTCGGCAACCCGGCGCTGCTGGCGCTGGCTTCGGACGCCTTCATGCGTTACACCATCGAGCATGGCCGTGACGGCACGGAAATGATTGCCTGGGGCGAAGTGCTGCCGGCCGCCGACATCGACGCAGTCACGGCCTTCCTGCGCAGCCGGGAAACCCACTGGGAGCTCACCAAGCCGGTATTGCAGCCGCCGCCGAAGGTCGGGCAGTACGTGCTCAACCCAGACGCGCCGGCACCTGAGTTTCAGCTGAAAGACGGTCTGTACGTCATGGCTGAGGAATTGAACCGGGCCTTGCAGGAAAAACGCCGCATCGTCGTTCTCGACACGCGCGTGACATCGATGTGGCAGATCGCGCACATCGAGGGGGCTGTGCCGATTCCTTACTACCACGACGGTATCGCGGGACTGACGGAAGACCTGCCCACTGACGGCGCCTGGATCGTGGCCTATTGCGAGTGTCCGCGCGCAGCGGCGGAGTCGGTCACGCGTAAATTGCGCGCGGCCGGGTTTCAAAACACCGCCGTGCTGTACGAGGGCATCCAGGGTTGGATTTCGCTGGGCTACCCGGTTTTCGTCGGCGAGCTGACCGAGCCGCCGCAGTGACCCGGTAGACTGATCCTGGTTAGGCGATGTGGCGGCCGCCGTCCAGGTGCAGGACCCGGCCGGTGACGTAGGCGCTGTTCATCAGGTAATCGACGGTGTGCTGCAACTCGTCGAGCCCGCCTTCGCGGCGCAGCAGGCTCTTGGTCAGTGCTTTCTCGCGATAGGCCGCGTCGTCTCCTTCATTGAACA
The DNA here is from genome assembly GCA_026193295.1 of Lysobacterales bacterium. Taxonomy (GTDB): domain Bacteria; phylum Pseudomonadota; class Gammaproteobacteria; order Xanthomonadales; family SZUA-36; genus CALKKN01. Next base: position 1,886 of record JAPHSB010000371.1, on the reverse strand, counting down.
GCAGCAACGCCGGGGCAATGCTGTTGACTTTCACATGAGGCGCCAGGCGGGCGGCGAACGACAGGGTGAGGTTATCCTGAGCGGCCTTGCTGGCGGCATAAGCCATGTGCTTGCGGCTGCCGCGGCCACTCACGAAGTCGCCGATGTGGATGATGTCCGCCGGCGCACCCGCCGTTTTCGCCAACAAGGGCTCAAGACCCAGATTGAGCTGATAAGGCGCCTCGACGTGTACCCGCAGCATGCGCTGCATGACCTCGGCAGGCGGCAGGCCGCCTTCGTCTGGAAGCCAATCCGAGGCATTGTGGATGATGGCGCGCAGGCTCGTGCAGCTGTCCTGCACGGTCTGGATCAGGGTTCCTACTCCGTCATCGCTGTAGAAATCACAACGCCTCAAGTCGGCGCCGGCCTGCTCGAGCTCACCCAGGCCGGGCCGCTTACTGCGGTAGGTACCGATCACCGGCACACCCCTTTGCAGGAAGGTCCTCGCCAGGTGCAGGCCGGCACGGCGGCCCACACCGGTTATCAGGACCGGTCGGGATTTCATGGCGTAAGGAATTCAGCCCGTGTGTGGATGTTCTCCTTGAAGCAACCGCCCAATGCCGTGGTGCTGGTCTGCGAGTTGGTGTCCATCACGCCGCGCGACTTCACGCAGTAGTGGGTTGCCTCGATGCTCACGGCGACGTCCTCGGTGCCGAGCAGGGCCTGCATGGCGACCAGGATCTGTTGGGTGAGGCGTTCCTGGACCTGCGGCCGCTGGCCGAAGAACCTCACGATGCGGTTGATCTTGGACAAGCCGATGATTTTGTCCTTCGGGATGTAGGCGACCTTGGCTACTCCGTCAATGGTGACGAAGTGGTGCTCGCAGGTGCTGGTCAGGTCAATGTTGCGGATCTTCACCATCTCGTTGACCCCCATCTTGTTCTCGATAAGCGACAGCTTGGGGAAGTGACGGTAATCCAGGCCCGAGAAGATTTCATGCACATACATCTTGGCGATGCGATGCGGAGTCTCGGCCAGGCTGTCGTCGGTCAGATCGAGTCCCAGCGTGCGCACCACCTCGGCCATCAGGTCGCGGATGTGCTCGTATTTCTGGCGTTCATCCAGGCCGTTTTCGATCATCGGCGTTTCGAGGCCGAGGGCGATCAGGGTGTCGCGCACCAGGATGGCCTCCGGGCTCAATTCGTCGTCGTCGACGGCGGGCTTCGTATTCAGATAAACAGGGTTTGCGCTCATGACGCTTTCTCCAGGAGTCTCAGGTTGTTGGTTTCATCGGCCCGGTACTCTAGTGTCAGCGACACCGAGTCGGCGAACCGCAGGGCATGGGGCTTGTCGATGGTGACCCGCGATGACAGGATGCTGGGATGTTCGCTACACAGCCCGAGCACGTCCCCGACCAGTCTTTCCAGTAACAGGAAGCGCCCGTCTTCGACGTGCCGGATCACCCGCTTGGTCAGGATCTTGTAGTCGAGGGCGCCGTCGACCTCGTCGCGCAGCGCGGACTCGGGCACGGCGTAGCGGATCTCGATGTTGATCACTACGTCCTGCTGCTTCGACATTTCTTCGGGGTTGAATCCGATGAATGTACGCAGGCGCAGGTTACGGATCTGGATGGTGGCGTGCCGGCTGCCACGTGCTTTCCTGTTGTGAGGCAAAGTAGACATGTTCTTCCTCTAAACTATACAAAATATATACATTACGAGAATAATAACACATATAGCGATACAAAAACTATACATATTTGCAGATTTCCGAAGTATCCCCGAGCTTTACCGTCCGTCGGCACGACGGTCCGGACCACTCGCTTTTGCGACGCGCATAGCGGTGTTAACCTGAAAGAACCGGGCGCCCTGTCAGCGCGAGGAGGCCATGGACATACTGAACATCCT
>JAPHSB010000018.1 GCA_026193295.1 Lysobacterales bacterium | reverse complement strand
TCCGATCGCCATTCGGGCCTCGAGCTGACCGATTTCGCGGACCGTTACCTGATCGATCGCTTTTCCACGGTTCCCGGGGTGGCCCGCGTGCAGATTTCAGGTGCCAGGCGCTATGCCATGCGTATCTGGCTGTCGCGCGAGGCGCTGGCTGCCCGGGCCCTGACCGTCGCCGATGTCGAGAATGCTCTGCGGGCCGAAAACGTGGAATTGCCGGCCGGGCGCCTCGAATCGAAATCGAGGGAGTTTACCCTGCGGACGGCGACCGGCTTCACCGCCGAGGAGGACTTTCTCAAACTGGTGGTCGGGCGGGGTCCCGAGGGGCAGCGGGTGACGCTCGGCGAGGTGGCGGAAGTCCGCATCGGTGCGGAAAACGAACGCACTATCGCGCGGGCGAACGGCGTGGAAGCGGTCTCGCTGGCCGTCGAGCAATTGTCGCGTGCCAACAGCGTTGCCGTGTCACGCGAAGTGCAAAAAGAAATGAGCGCAATCGCCTCGGAGTTGCCCGAGGGCATGGTCCTCGCCGTCAACTACGACCGTGCCGAGTTCATTGAGGCGTCGATGCGGGAAGTGTATCGGGCTCTGTTCTTCGCCATCTCGCTGGTCCTCGTGGTCATCTACCTGTTTCTTGGCTCATTACGGGTGATGCTGATACCGGCCGTGGTGGTGCCGGTCTCCGTGATCGCCACCTTCATCGTGATGGCCGCGCTGGGTTACACCATCAACATCCTCACCCTGCTGGGGCTCGTGCTCGCGATTGGCCTCGTGGTCGACGATGCCATTGTCGTCCTGGAAAACATCTACAGGCGCATCGAGGACGGGCAGAGGCCGTTGCTGGCGGCGCTCGAAGGCTCCCACGAGATTGGCTTTGCCGTGGTCGCGACCACCCTGGTGCTGGTGGCGGTATTCGTGCCGCTGTCGTTTATCGAGGGCGACATCGGCCGCCTGTTTCGTGAATTCGGTATTACGTTAGCTGCAGCCGTATTGTTCTCGAGCCTGGTCGCGCTGACCCTGACACCCATGCTGTGTTCCAAGATGCTGCATCGGAAAAGCCTGGGGTCCGGCTTGACGCGGCGGGTGGACAACGCTTTTCGACGATTTGCGGAGCTCTACCGGCGGGCGCTGAGGCACATGATTGCCCATCCCTGGCTGGCCGCCGTTGCGGTATTGGCACTGACGGGTACGGCGGCCTGGATGATGGAGTCGCTGCCGACGGAGTATGCGCCGGACGAGGACCGTGGCGCTTTTTTCATCATGTTGCGGGCGCCCGAAGGCAGCAGCCTCGAATACATGGATGGCTACGCGCGGGAGATGGAGGCGATCCTGCTCGATGAAATCGGCGATTCTGAGGCCGTGCGGCGTTTCCTCACGAGACTGCCCGGCACCTGGGGTGGTGCGGAGGTCAACTCGGCGCGTGCCATTGTCTTGCTGGAAAACTGGGATTTGCGCGACGAAAGCGACAAGGAAATCGGCGCGCGGGTGCGGGCGAGGCTGGCGGCGCTTCCCGGTGTGCTGTCTTTTGTCTCGCACGGTAGCAGTCTCGGTTTCGGCGGCGATGCGCGGCCCCTCAAAATGGTGATCGGCGGGCCGGACTACGAAAAATTGCAGAACTGGCGAGACCAGGTGTTGCTGAAGCTGGAGGGTGTTCCCGAGGTGGTCAACCCCGACAGCGATTACCAGGAGCGCAAGCCGCAGATGAACATCGCAGTCGATCGCGACCGTTCCGCGGCCCTGGGCGTGTCGCTGGCCTCCATCGGCCGCACGCTGGAAACGATGCTCGGCTCGCGGAAGGTGACGACCTACATCGATCGCGGCAGGGAATACAACGTGATCCTGATGGGCAAGGAGGCAGATCGTTCCAGTCCGGACGATCTGACCAACCTGTATGTCAGGTCGTCCATTACCGGCGACCTGATCCCATTGGCCAACCTGGTCAGGATTACGGAATCCGCGGGCCCGGCACAACTCAAGCGCAATGACCGGATGCGCGCGATAACCATCGAAGCGGGGCTGGCGGAAGGCGTCAGTCTGGGCGAGGCCATCGAGATCATGAGGGGCATCGCCGAAGACACGCTGCCGGCGGCCGCGCGCATCAGCTGGGATGGCGAAAGCAAGGAGTTCCTGGAGACCGGTGGCTCGCTGTACCTGACGTTCGCGATGGCGTTGCTGGTCGTGTTCCTGGTGCTGGCGGCGCAGTTCGAAAGCTTTATCAACCCGATGATCATCCTGGTGACGGTTCCGCTGGCCATGACCGGCGCGTTGATCGGTCTCATGCTGTACGGTTCCTCGGTCAATGTCTTCAGCCAGATTGGGGCGATCCTGCTGATCGGCCTGTCAGCCAAGAACGGTGTCCTGATCGTCGAGTTCGCCAATCAGCTGCGCGATCGCGGACTGGAGATCCACGAGGCGGTGCTGGAGGCGGCGGCGGTTCGCTTGAGGCCCATCCTGATGACGAGCGCCGCGACGACGTTTGGCGCGCTGCCGTTGTTGCTCGGCAGCGGCGCCGGATGGGAGTCCCGTCAGCCGATCGGTATCGTGATTGTCTTCGGGGTGACCGTGTCCGCTGTGCTGACCCTGTTCATCGTGCCCGCCTTGTATGCGCTGTTCGCGCAAAAGACCTCCTCGCCGCAGCATGTTTCCCGCCTGATCGAGCAGCTGCAGCGGACCACGCGACTGGAGGAGGCCGGGCGGACGGAAGAGCAAGGCAGCGTATGATTTAATGCGGTTGCATTGGTATCATGGCCGCAATTCTCCCGGAACTCTGGAATGGCGAGTTACAGGATTTACCATTACAGCTCGATAGGACGGCCACTGGATCCTGCCTATCCGACGAACAAGGCAGTCATGGTGCTGGTGCCTCTGGCGGCGGCGCTTGGGGCCATCATCGCCTGGCACCGTGGTGGCGACCTGCTGCAGACGCTGCAGCAGGCCCTGGTGTTCGCACTGATCGTTTTCGGCTCCTGGGCTCTGGCCCGCGAACTCAATCCGGACGACAATCCGGCGGCTTTCATCAGCGTCGCCTGTGGCATGGTCGTCGCCCTCACGGTGAATTCGCCCGGTCTGCTGATCGTCTTCGTGACGCTGGGCCTGGTCCGGATCGTGAACCGCACAACCGGATTGGCAGCGCGGAAGTCCGATTCCATCGTCCTGACCCTGCTGTCGATCGTCGTCATCTACACGACCGGGAGTCCACTGTTCGGCGCCGCGGCGGCACTCGCCTTCATTCTGGACGGCACGTTGAAGGATCCCCTGCGTCACCAGTGGTTGTATGCATTAATCTGCTTGGGGGCTACGGTCGTTTACATGGTTGATCACGCAATCAGCCTCGGGCATCTGCGGGCACCCGATTCATTGTTTGAATGGCTGGCCGTGTTGTTCCTGCTCATTTTCGCTCTTTACATGGCACTGACCCGCAGCGTCCATTCGAGCGGGGATGTTGGTGGACGGCCGCTGGACGTCAACCGGGTGCGTGGTGGTATGACGGTTGGGTTATGCGCGGCCCTGCAAGGGGTCCATGCGCCGGCCAGCGTGGCGGTTGTCGTCGCGGTGATCGCCGGCATTTGTATCGGTATGGCGTTCAGGAAAGGGTTCCGGGCGCCGGCAACCGGTTGATTGGGAGAACTGGGATGGGAAAACTGACTGTACTTTTTGCTGCCCTGCTGGCCGCGGCCGCGAGTTGGGGGTCCGACCTGCCGGTTGAGGCGCGCGTTGAGCGCGCCATGCTGGGTGATCACCGTTCGGAAGCCAACAAGGCCCGCAACGTATATAGGCACCCCGTCGGGACATTGACCTTTCTCGGGCTGCAGGACGGCATGACCGTCATGGAAATCTGGCCGGGTGGCGGCTGGTACACGGAAGTGTTGGCGCCGGTGATCCGGCACCATGGACAGTTCATCGTCGCGGGCTATGACACGGATGTGCCGGACCAGCCCGGGTACCGTTACCGCTTGCAGGCGGACCTGCTGGAGAAGTTCTCGGCGCAACCCGACGTATACGACCAGGTTGCCGCCGTGCCGTTCTCGCCGCCTGCCTCAGCCTCGCTGGGTGCGGCGGATTCCATCGATCTGATGCTGACCTTTCGCAACACCCATGGTTGGATCAGTGACGGCATCGCCGAGGCCGTTTTCGCCGAGTTCGCCCGGGTGCTGAAACCGGGGGGAATCCTTGGCGTGGTGCAACACCGCGCTGCCGGTAACGTCGATCCCGCAAAGTCGGCTGAGACCGGTTATGTGCCTGAAGCGGCGGTGGTCGAACTGGCGCGTAAAGCCGGTCTTTACCTGGAGGCTCGGTCCGAAGTCAACGCCAACCCCCGGGACAGCAGGGACTACGAGGGGGGCGTCTGGTCGTTGCCGCCCGGCCTCGGGATGTGCCGGGACATCGAGGCGGAAGCCGAAATCGCCGCCTGCAATGAGCGGTTCAGGGCGATCGGGGAAAGCGATCGCATGACGCTCCGCTTCCGCAAGCCCATCGAGTAGCCCCCGTTCACGCCCGGCTATCCGTCGGGGCTTCGGCCTGCGCCGATTCCAGCGCCTCACTGGCGTCGAGCCACTGTGTTTCGAGCGACTCGACCTCGGCCCTGAGTGCGGCCTGGTTGCGGACCAGGTCGGTCATTTCCCGTGTTCGCTCCGGGTCCGCGTAGAGCGCCGGATCGGCGAGTTTTCCGTCCAGCGCCTCCAACTGCTCGCGGCACGCCGCCAAGCGGCCCTCGATATCGCGAAGTTTGTCCGCAACCGGCTTCAGGGCTTGCCGGCGCTGCGCTTCGAGCTGTCGCTGTAGTTTCTTGTTGACGGGCAGCGCCGGGGCGGAGGCATCGCCCTGTCGAGCGGGTCGCCGTGATGCGGCCAGGGGCTCCGATTTCTGGTCTGCCAGCCAGGCGGGATAGTCGTCAAGCGTCTGTTCGAACCGTTCAACTGTTCCTTCGTGCACCACCAGCAGTTCGTCGCACACCGTGCGGAGCAGGTGCCGGTCGTGCGATATCAGCATGATGGCGCCGCCGAACTCGACCAGCGCGCGGCTCAGCGCCTGGCGCATTTCCAGGTCCAGGTGGTTGGTCGGCTCGTCCAGCAGCAGGAGGTTCGGCTGCTGGCGAATGATAAGTGCCAGAACCAGGCGGGCTTTCTCTCCGCCCGAGAACGGTGCGACCGGCTCGAAGATGCGCTCGCCGCCAAAGCCGAAACCGCCGAGGTAGCGCCGTAACTCAGACTCGCGGGCCTGCGGGGACAGCAGCCGCAAATGGTCGATGGGACTTTGCTCCGGGTCGAGCAGGTCCAGTTGGTGCTGCGCGAAATAGCCGATGCGGGTATCGCGGCTGAGCGTGCGGGTGCCGCTCAGCACAGTGCTGCCGTCGGCCAGCGCTTTGACCAGCGTCGACTTGCCGGCGCCGTTGACGCCGAGCAAGCCGATACGGTCACCGGCGGAAATGAGCAGGTCGACGCCGGTCAGCACCGGGCTGTCGTAACCCGCGCAAAGTGACTCGAGCTGGGCCAGGTGCAGAGGTTGTCGAGGTGGTTCCATGAAATGGAAATCGAAGGGCGAGTCGACGTGCGCAGGCGCGATCAGGGTCATGCGCTCGAGCATTTTCAGGCGGCTCTGCGCCTGGCGCGCCTTCGACGCTTTGTAGCGGAAGCGATCGACGTAGGACTGGATGTGCTGGATTTCCTTCTCCTGGCGTTTGTGCAGGGCCTCCTGCTGTGACAACTGCTCGGCACGCTGCTTTTCGAAATCGCTGTAATTGCCTGTATAGAGCCGAATCTGTCCCCTCTCGATGTGCGCGATGCGGGTGCACAGCGCATCCAGGAAATCGCGGTCGTGTGATACCAGCAACAGGATGCCTGGATACCGCTTCAGCCAGGTCTCGAGCCAAAGTATGGCCGGCAGGTCGAGGTGATTGGTAGGCTCATCGAGGAGCAGGATATCGGAGCGACACATCAGCGCCTGGGCGAGGTTGAGGCGCATCCGCCAGCCGCCGGAAAACGCCTCCACCGGTCGTACGTTGTCCGATTCGGTGAATCCCAGGCCGCTGAGCAAGCGGGCTGCCCTGGCTTCGGCGGCGTAACCGTCGATGCGCTCGAGGTGTTCGAACAATGCGTGCAGCGACGCCGTATTGCCGGCTTGCTCTGCCAACGCTATGTCGCGCTGCAGTCCTCGCAGTTCAACGTCCCCGTCCATCACGAAGTCCAGCGCGCTGTTCTGGCCTGAAGGGCTCTGCTGCGCGACGTGGGCAATCAGTGCACCCGCGGGGACGTGAGTTTCGCCGAGATCCGCCTCGAGCTCTCCCAGCAACATGGCAAAAAGGGATGACTTGCCGCTGCCGTTGGCACCCACCAGTGCAAGGCGCTGCCCGGCGTGTACCTGGAAGGTCACATTCTCGAACAGCAGATTGCGTCCGCGACGCAGGGCGACACCGGTGAGGCTCAACATGACATTTTGTGGCGGCAAAAAACGGGAGGGTATTATATCCTCCCGGGGATGAAGCGAGCGCTTTACCTGTTGGTTTTGCTGGCCGTTTTCTTCGGCTGGCGTGACTGGACGCAGCGGGAGATCCTGCACCCGCCGGGCGTTCTGGTCATAGAGCCGCCCCGGCAACTGGCGCCTGGCGACGCTCAGCCATTTCAGTTCGAAGGCTATCGCCTGAAGCCCCGGGCCCGTTTCGAGCTGCGCGCCCGGGTACTGTCACGGGAAAACTATCGTTGGAGTGAGGGGGCAAATTTGTCACCGGTGGACCTGGCGCTGGGTTGGGGTGCGATGTCCGACCAGGCCGTCCTCGACCGTATCGAGATCAGCCAGGGAGGGCGCTGGTACCACACCCGATACGAGTACCCCGCACCATTACCCGACCGGGAAATCATCCGCCAGAGTGGGAATATGCACATCATTCCCGCGGACGCCCTGGTGCGTAAACGGCTGCGGGCCATCCGGCGCGGCGCAATCGTGCATGCCCGCGGTTACCTGGTGGATGCAGACCACGAGTCCGGTTTTCGCTGGCGCACCTCGCTCAGTCGGGATGACACTGGCAACGGTGCTTGCGAGTTGTTTTACGTGGAACGACTTGACATCGAGAATTAGCGGTTGAAAGAGGGATTCCATTTGACGCATGATGACGGACATGGAATCCGATCCTAAACCCTTTGTCGCGCCGTGCCGCGAGCTTCCGCTTGGCGCGCCGTTGGAATGGCTCAAAGCGGGCTGGAAGGACTACCGTGACGCGCCCGGACTGAGTGTGGCGTGGGGCCTGTTCTGCTGGTTCCTGTCCGCGGGCATTACCTGGCTGGCCTGGAAAGCCGGTGGCTGGGTGTTGCTGCTCAGCCTGCTGTCCGGTTTCGTGTTCGTTGGCCCGTTGCTGGCGTTTGGCATGTACTCGGTCAGCCGTCAGTTGTGCCTGGGAAACAAGCCGAAACTGGCGCAAACCCTGCGGGCCGCGTGGCGGCCACTGTCCAACGCCATGGTGTTCGCCCTCGTGTTGCTCGTCATCCTTCTGCTGTGGGCACGCGCCGGCGCCATGGTGCATATTTTCTTCCCGGCCGATGGCACGGTGAAACTGGAACATCTGACCCTGTTTTTGACCATCGGGTCCGCGGTGGGCTCGATATTCGCGGCAATGACTTTTGCCGCCAGCGTCTTTTCCCTTCCCTTCATAGCCAATCGCGATGTCGACGTCGTCACGGCTGTCGTGTCCAGCATCAACGCGGTGCTGCGCAACCGCTGGACCATGCTGCTGTGGGGTGTGCTCGTTGCGGTACTGACGCTGATCGGCTTTGCCACGGCGATGACCGGATTCATCGTGATCATTCCGTGGCTCGGTTACGCCACCTGGCACGGATACCGGGATGCGCTGGACGTCACCGGCTGGGAAACCCTGCCGATACCACGCTGAGTGCCGCTTGGCGCGGGGCGGGCCGCTCTAAACGTCCAGGGCTTTAAAAAGTGTGACCCACGAGGGCCGAAGCCCTTTTTCACAGGAATATTGGGGGGGACTGTGCGTGGGTCACTCTTGTATCATAGGCCAGTTTGGAAAGACTGCAAGCGCCGATATCGTGCTCAGTCCTTTACACCCAGCCGTTGGTGCATCAGTGGGCTGGTTGTCGTGTACTGCAGGCGGACTTTCTGCTCCGGGTGGATGTGCTGCTGCACCGCGAATGCCGCCAGCGCCGCTTCGTGGAAGCCACTGAGGATGAGTTTCTTCTTGCCCGGGTAGGTGTTGATGTCACCGACGGCGAAGACGCCTTGAACGTTGGTCTGGAACTTTTCGGTGTCGACGCGGACTTGCCGCTTGTCCAGGTCGAAGCCCCACTCCGCGATCGGGCCCAGGTTGGGAGACAGGCCCCAGAACACGAATACTTCGTCGGCTTCGACGTGGTGGTTCTCGCCCTCGGGGTCGACGATCTCCAGGCCGCCGAAGGCGCCGTCCTGTTCGAACACCGACCGGACATGGCCGTGAAATTCTTCCAGGAACTCGCCCTCTGCAAGGGTTTTCATCTTGTTGACCGATGCCGGCAGGGCGCGGTACTCGGCACGGCGATGCACCAGGGTGATCTGTTGAGCCTTGCCATGCAGGGCCAGCGTCCAGTCCAGGGCGGAGTCGCCACCTCCGAGAATCACCAGTCGCTTGCCGGCCAGACTTTCCGGATCACGAACACGGTAGTGAATGTTGCGGTGTTCCCATGGCTCGGCGCCCTGGGCACGCAACCGCCGCGGCTGGAAAGCCCCCAGGCCGGCGGCCAGAATCACGGTCGCCGTGTCGAAGCGGGTGCCCGCCGAAGTTTCCAGCAGGAAACGCCCGTCGGCTGTTTGCTCCAACCCGGTTACGGTCTGGCCGAGGTGAAATTCCGGCTTGAATGGCGCAATTTGCTGCATCAGGCGGTCCACGAGTTCCTGGGCGCCGCACACGGGCAGGGCCGGGATGTCATAGATCGGCTTGTCCGGGTAAAGCTCGGAACACTGACCTCCAACCTGCTTCAGTGAATCGACCACATGGGCGTGGATGTCGAGCAACCCGAGTTCGAAGACCTGGAACAGGCCGCTGGGGCCGGCGCCGATGATGACTACGTCCGTTTTGATTGTCATGATTTACTCTTCCTGGCAAAAGCCCTGGTTGCCGGGTTTTGCCCGGACAGATGTTCTGCTAACTTGGGATGATCTCGATACTTTCAAGCGCGGTGCAGCGAACGCATGGAGAAATCAAGGGAAATCCGGCTCGAGCCGTCGTGGAAGGTGCGTCTTGCCGACGAGTTCAATCAGCCCTATATGGCGGAACTGCGACGGTTTCTGCTCGAACGAAAGCGCGCCGGAGCCGTCATCTATCCCCCCGGGGACCTGATCTTCAACGCGTTGGACTCGACGCCGTTCGAACGGGTCAAAGTGGTCATTCTTGGCCAGGATCCCTATCACGGGCCGGGACAGGCGCATGGTCTATGCTTCTCGGTCCGCGAGGGCGTGGAACAGCCGCCTTCGCTGCGCAACATTTACCGCGAAATCGCCGATGACCTGGGCTGCCCCCCGCCCGCGAGCGGCAACCTGCAGCCCTGGGCCGAGCAGGGCGTGCTCTTGCTCAACGCCGTATTGACCGTTGAGCGCGGGCGTGCCGGCGCACACCAGGGAAAAGGCTGGGAGCGCTTCACGGACCGCGTGGTCACGGAATTGAATGATCACCGCGCTGGCCTGGTTTTCATGCTGTGGGGCAGTTACGCGATGAAAAAGGGGGTGGTGATCGACCGCGGCAGGCACCTCGTGCTGACCGCTCCGCATCCATCGCCCCTCTCTGCACACCGCGGATTCTTCGGTTGCCGCCATTTTTCAAAAGCCAACGCCTGGCTGGAGAAACGGGGGGAACAACCTATCCGCTGGGCGTGAAGGCGGAGCGCCGTCGACCGCGGTCAGCCGCCGAAAACCTTCAGCGCGTCGTCAATCGGTATCCAGTCGACGTGCGAGTCGTAAAAAACGTGAGCTTGCGGGGCCCGGTCGATGGGATCGTCTATGCAAGCCAGCGCGACATGGGTTTCGCCTGGCCAGCGTTGCGACTCGAACAGCATGGTGCTGCCGCAGGTGCTGCAGAAGCCGCGACGGGCCCCGGGTGATGATTCGAACCAGTGCAGGTGGTGGTCGCCCTGCAACAGGCGGAAGTGGTCGCTCTCGAAACCAACCCACGTAACGAATCCCGCGCCGTGGGCGCGGCGGCACATGCTGCAGTGGCAATGCGAGCACCATTTGCTGGGCAGATCGATCGAGAAACGAACGGCTCCGCAAAGGCAGCCGCCATGAACCGAGTGCGCATTTGTCATGGCCATGACCTCAATTCAGCAAAATGAACGATGCAAGCCGGATCCACATGAACAGCAGGAACAGGCAGCTCAGGGCATAGGCGGCGAAGCGATGGTTCACGTTGTTGTATGAGCAGTGAATCACGCTGTGCACAATCCTGAGCACGACGAATCCCCAGGCGAGTTGCACCAGCAGCATGTCCTGGATCATCAGCACCAGGGACAGCAAAATCGCGGCATAGAACAGAACGGGCAATTCAAAGAGATTCTTCAGGTTGTTCGAGGCTTTGGCCGAGTCAGGCAGCAGCTCGTGAGCGGCGGCCCGGTCCTTCAGCCGTTGCGGGTCGATGCCCTTGCGCTGTATTTCAGGTATGCGCCAGGCGAAAAGGTACACCCAAACGCCGAAGGTCAGCAGTACCTGGACCAGCAGCGGTATCAGAATCGGCTTGAAAAACATGCGGGCTCCCGGGATCGGTCGATTCCCGCATATTAGCAGATGTTACCTAGCGCAGGTCAGCGCCGATGGACCCCTTTCGGTAACGTTCCGGCATCTCGAAGCTGCGCTTGCCGCCGCCCCCGCAGGGGCGCCACATCATGATCGGTTCGAACAACGGATTGAGTGGAGACCACGCCTCGGCGCGTCCACAGTAGGTGTCGCCGGAAGGGGTGTTGATCACCACGTTGTGGCTGCCGTCGGCCGCCAGCCAGCGGTCGACGACTTCGACTTGATCGGGCGCGATCATCCCATCGAATCGATTGGCTTCCAGCGGCATGCCGCGCCGCGAGTTGTCGGGCAGCGGTTGCGGCCGGAATGCGCCCAGATCGCGGGTATCGGGCGGTGATTTCAGGTTCCATTCCTGCCGGCTGGCGAGGTCGAACAGATGGGCGGCCGAGAGGGCAGGGGGCAGGCTGGCCGGCGCCGCCGGAGAGTCGGGCGGCTTCGGTTTGACGTCCGCGGGCGCCGCCGCATCCC
>JAPHSB010000475.1 GCA_026193295.1 Lysobacterales bacterium | reverse complement strand
TCGGCCTGGGCGCCGGGGCCGCCACCAACGGGCCGCTGGCCGTCGCCGTGATCGGCGGCCTGGTCAGCTCGACCCTGCTCACCCTGGTTGTCGTGCCGGCCGTGTATTCGCTGGTCGAGCACCGCGTGCAGCGATTCCGGCGGCACGCCCATTGAGGTAAGCTGACCCGCAAGGCCGACGCCCATTCAACGAGGAGGAAGGCATGGCGGGTTTGTACTTCGAGGAGTTCGTGGTCGGGCAGGTGTTCGATCACGCCATCCGTCGCACCATCACCGAAACGGATAACGTGCTGTTCAGCACCATGACGCACAATCCGGCGCCGCTGCACCTGGACGAGGAATACTGCCGGGAACACAGCGAGTTTGGCCAGCGGGTAGTGAACAGCTGCCTGACGCTGAGCCTGATGGTCGGCATCTCGGTCAACGACACCACGCTGGGCACCACGGTGGCCAACCTCGGTTGGGACGAAGTGCGCTTTCCCAGGCCGCTGTTCCATGGCGATACGGTGCACATCCAGACCGAAGTACTGGCACTGCGTGACAGCCGTTCGCGCCCGCACAACGGCATCGTGATTTTCGAGCACCGGGCCTTCAACCAGCGCGATGAACTGGTGGGGGTCTGCAAGCGCACGGCTCTGATGCTGCGCAGGCCCTCTGCATGAACTCGCCTCACCCGAATCCGATGCGCTCCCTGCTGTTCGTACCCGGCGACAGCGAAAAGAAGCTGGCCAAGGCCGATGGCATTGCCGCGGACGTGCTGATTTTCGACCTCGAGGATGCAGTGGTCCCCGAACGCAAGGCTGCGGCGCGCGGCCTGGTGCGGGAATACCTGGCCGCGCGGCCGGACCACCGGCGCCAGCAGCTATGGGTGCGGATCAACCCACTCGACCACGCCGAGGCCGGGGCCGACCTGGGCGCAGTGATGCCCATGCGGCCGGACGGGATCGTGCTGCCAAAGACCCGCTCGCCCGAAGATGTCGAAGTGCTCGGGCAGCGTATCGGTCACTACGAGGGTGAGTACGACATGCAGGTTGGGTCGACGCGGATTCTTCCGGTCGCCACCGAGACGCCGCAATCCCTGTTCACCCTGGGCGAGTATGCCCGCTGCCGCAAACGCCTGGCGGGGATCACGTGGGGCGCCGAGGACCTGGCCGCGGCGGTCGGGGCGACGGCAAACCGGTACGCTGACGGCAGCTGGACCCCGCCATATCGAATGGTCCGAAGCCTGTGCCTGTTCGCGGCGCACGCCGCCGGGGTCGAGGCCATCGATACCCTGTGGGCCAACTTCCGTGATCCGGCGGGACTGGAGGTGTCGTGTGCCGAAGCCCGGCGCGACGGCTTCAGCGGTAAGCTGGCCATTCACCCCGACCAGGTCGAGGTCATCAATCGCTGCTTCAAGCCGAGCTCGGAGGAAATCGAGCGGGCCCGCCGTATCGTCGAGTTGTTCGAAGCCAACCCCGGCGCCGGTACGCTGGCGCTGGACGGCAGCATGCTGGACCTGCCACACCTCCGTCAGGCGCAACGTATCCTGGCGCTGGCGGCTGCCGACTGATCAATCGCACCCAGGAATTCCACCCATGAAAGCCATTTTAACCGCTCTGCTGTTTGCCGCCCTGGTCTGCCTCGCCGGCTGCCGGCGGCCTGACCCGCCGCCCGCCGTCGATATGGCCGCGATGCGCGCCGCCATGCAGGAACACACCGAGACGCTGCTGCTGATCCATTTCAAGCTGGACAACGCGCTCAAGGAGGTTTCGGCCGCGGAAGCCCAGGCAGAGGAGGGCGGTTGCGCCACCGTCGGCTACCATGCCGCGGACGCCTACCGCGAACTGCAGGCGGCAGACGAACAGCTGCTGGAGCTTGGCCGTGAGTTGCAGGAACTGGTCAACCTCGACGCCGCCTCGGCCAACCGCAACTGATACTCCAAAGCAATCCGGGCAGTCCTGCAAAAGCGACGTTCACCAGGAGGATGAGCATCGCAATAAACTGACTCCGCTCAGTCACTCGCCGCGGCAGTGGACATCAATCATGCGGACAAACAGCGAACGGGCCGGGAATAACTCAACCCGGCCCGTTGCGGATTTCATCCAATCCTGGAGGTGGCTTGCCAGGCCCAACCGATACCGGGACAAGGCCAATCCGGTTATTGCGTACGGTTCACCAATACCCTATGGTTTCCTGCGACCAATCTGCAAAGCGTAGTCCAATGAAAAATAGCATTTCCGAGTTTACTTACTCCGGATTTCTGTCACTTGCCCTCGTTCTGATGCTGTCGTGGCCAGTTGCCGAGGCTGCACAAGATGGATGTGACGTATCGGGGGATTATGCTTTTGTCTGCGGCCCGAAAAACGCTGAAGACCTCGTACTGGTTCCTGACACAAAATGGATAATAGCGAGCGGAATGGCCGCGGATGCGGCAATCTACCTCGTCAATTCAGAGCGGAAAACCTGGACTGAACTCTACCCGGCTGACGCACCACGCGCTGTGCAGGACATGGAAACTTACGGCGCTTGTCCCGGCTCACCGGACCCGAACAATTTTGTCACGCACGGTTTGAGCCTGCGGCCTGGCGCTGGTGGACACTCGACGCTGTACGTCGTCGCGCATGGTGGGCGCGAAGCCATTGAAGTGTTTGATGTGGACGCGAGTGGTGGGGAGCCGACACTAACCTGGACCGGATGCATCATGACGCCGAATGGCATGGTGGCCAATAGCGTTGCGTCGCTTGGTGACGGTTCATTGCTCGCGACTATTCCCTTGCATACCGGCATTTCCATCAGCGATGCGCTCGCCGGAAAGCCGACAGGCGGGGTTTATGAATGGTCCCCGGGTGATACGGGGTTCACCCTGGTTCAGGGTACTGAGATGCCTTATGCAAATGGCATTGAGGTGTCTGCCGATGGACAGGAATTCTACGTTGCCTCATCTGGATTGTTCAGGGTCACGGCTTTTTCGCATAGCAATCCTGCGACGCTGCTGCGAACCACCGAGCCCTTTGCGTTCGTGCCCGACAATCTGCACATGAGCAGTGACGGACACCTGATTACCGCGGGTCTGAACCTCGAAGACCCGGTGTGTGGAAAAGTGAAGCAATCTGAAGAGTTTGATCTCGAGGTGTTCGCGAGTTGTCCGCGACCGTTTACCGTATGGGCTATTGATCCACGATCGATGCAAGGCAGTGCGCTCGCAAGTGGTCCGGCCAACGAGCACTTCAGCAACATAACGACGGCGCTGCCAGTGGGCGGTGAGCTCTGGATAGGGACCTTCGCAGGTGACCGCATCGGCTATCGTTCACTGGAGCAAAGCGATTAGCAAATGTGTTTTCGGGCAGCCGACCCATACATTGGGAATTCTGGCAATATAGCGTTTGAATTACCTATACTCTTCACGACATAAGGTGCGCGTCCCCCGCGATTGTCTTCGAATTATGCGACAGGGGTGCGTCCAACCCTCTCTCCACGAGATGCATCTCTGCATGCAAGGAAGAACGACATGAAACATCTGAAGAACTCTATGAAGCCGCTGATCGGTCTTGTGATCGTGGCCGCCTTTGCGGGCCTGGTCGCCTGCGGACAACAAGAGCAGGCGGCAGCACCGGTCGCCCAGGAGCCGGAAAAGGAAACCATTGTCTGGAAGCTCGCCCAGACCTGGGGCAGCGGCTTCCCCATCTTTGGCGACGCCGTCATCAAGATGGCGGATATGGTCAGGGAGATGTCAGATGGCGAGCTGGAAATCCGGATAGATTCCGCGAACAAGCACAAGGCCGCATTTGGAATCCTCGATATGGTCAACGCCGGCCAGTACGAAATGGG
>JAPHSB010000491.1 GCA_026193295.1 Lysobacterales bacterium | reverse complement strand
CGATGAAGACCGCAAGCGGGCAGGGGAGATGCCGCCCGGTTGCGATTGCGCCCGCGTGGTGCTCGGCAAGATCTATCCGAACCAGTGCATCCTCTATGGCCGTGCCTGCACGCCGCGCAAGCCGGTCGGCCCCTGCATGGTCTCCGACGAAGGCGCCTGCCGCATCTGGTGGGCCAACGGCGTGAGGGAGCCGGCCCAAACTGCATGACCATTGAGGCCCGCGACATCGTCGTCACCGGCCGCGTGCAGGGTGTCGGCTATCGCCCCTTTGTTTACGTCACCGCCCATGAACTGGGCATCACCGGCTCGGTGCTCAACGGCTCCGGCAAGGTCTTCATCCATGCCGAAGGCGCCGCCGCCGACCTCGACCGCCTGGAAGCGGCGCTGGTCACGCTGGCGCCGCCGCTGGCCCGGCCGCATTTGGCCACGTCGCGGACGGTCGAGCCGATGGGCGCCGCGGCCTTCGAAATCCTGGCCAGCGACGACACGACCGAGCCCGAGATCCATGTGCCGCCGGACCTCTTTACCTGTGACGATTGCCTGGCGGAATTGAACGATCCGGACGAACGCCGGCATGGCTACCCGTTCATCAACTGCACCCAGTGCGGGCCGCGCTACACCATCATCACGGCGATGCCTTACGACCGTCCGAACACCTCCATGGCCGGTTTCGAGCTGTGCGCGGATTGCCGCGCCGAGTACCTGTCGCCGCGCGACCGGCGCTTCCATGCGCAGCCGCTGGCCTGCCCGGTGTGCGGTCCGCGGCTGGAATTCATGGACGCCGGTCAACCGGTGGGCGGCGGAAACCGTGGGAGCGAGCGTGCTCGCTCCCAATCGCGAACGATGTTCGCTCCTGCGGGCGGCCCTGATCGGAGCGAATGCAGGACCGAACCTCGTTCGGGAATCCAGGCTGAGACCAAATTGCCAGATTCGCTCCAACAAGCCGTCGCCGCCCTCGAGGCCGGCCGGATTGTCGCGGTCAAGGGGGTCGGCGGTTACCACCTGGTCTGCGACGCGGCCAACGACGACGCGGTGCGAGCACTGCGCGAGCGCAAGCGGCGCCCCGACAAGCCGCTGGCGGTGATGTTCCCGCTGCGCGGCGCCGACGGGCTCGATGCCCTGCGTGAGCAGGTAGTGCTGGACGAGGTGACCGCGGCCGCTGTCGTTGGTCCGGCTCGCCCGATCGTCCTGGCCCGCAAGAAGGAACCGTTTCGGCTCAGCCCCGGCCTGGCGCCGGGCTTGTCCGAACTGGGCGTGTTTTTGCCCTACAGTCCGCTGCACCACGAGTTGCTGGCCGCGTTTGGCCGGCCACTGGTGGCGACCTCCGGCAACATCAGCGGTGAGCCGGTGATCACGGACAAGGCGGCGGCGCAGCAGCGGCTGGCCGGCATCGTCGATGATTTCCTGCACCATGACCGGCCGATCGTGCGTCCGGCCGACGACCCCGTGGTGCGCCCGATGGCCGGCATGGCGCGCACCCTTCGCCTCGGGCGCGGCCTGGCGCCGCTGGAGCTCGACTTGCCGCGCAAGCTGCCCCGGCCGGTGCTGGCGACGGGTGGCCACATGAAGGTCACCGTGGCGCTGGCCTGGGACAGGCGCGTGGTCATTTCCCCGCACATCGGCGACCTCGACAGTCCCCGGAGTAATGAAGTATTTAGTAATATAATTAGTGATATACAGAGATTATATGATGTAGATTGCGAAGTTATAGCCTGCGATTTGCACCCCGCCTACGCCAGCACCCGCTGGGCCGCCGAACAGGGCTTGCCCCTGCTCCGGGTGCAGCACCACGCGGCCCACGCCTCCGCGCTGGCGGGCGAGCACCCGGAGGTGGAAGAATGGCTGGTGTTCACCTGGGACGGGGTCGGTTACGGCAGCGACGGGACGCTATGGGGTGGTGAAGCATTGGCCGGGCGCCCCGGCGCCTGGCAGCGGCAGGCCAGTTTCCGGCCGTTCCGGCTGGTCGGCGGCGACCGGGCCGGCCGCGAACCCTGGCGCTCCGCAGCGGCGCTGCTGTGGGCGACGGGCCGGGACGCGGAGGTGGAGCCGCTGGCCCGCCAGGCCTGGCAGCGTGAGATCAACACCTTCGAGACTTCGGCGGTCGGCCGATTGTTCGACGCCGCCGCGGCGCTGGTGCTGGGGCGGGACCGGGCCAGCTTCGAAGGGCAGGGCCCGATGGAGCTGGAACACGTGGCGCGCGACGGCTGCGATTATGTATCCTTGCCGCTGGCGGAGGACGGGCAGGGCTTGCTGCGCAGTGACTGGTCGCCACTGGTCGGAATGCTGATCGACCCAAGTCGGGACGCCGCGGAGCGCGCCGGCATGTTTCACGAATCCATGGCCCAGGCGTTGCTGGACCAGGCCCTGGCCGTTCGCGAACGCTCGGACTACGCGGCGGTCGGCCTCAGCGGCGGCGTGTTCCAGAATCGCCGGCTGACCGAACGGGTGGTGGCGAAGCTGGAGGCTGTTGGCCTGGACGTGCGGCTGCACCGCGAGGTTCCCGCCAACGACGGCGGCCTGTGTTTCGGCCAGGTCATCGAGGCCATGGCAAAACGGTAGGACCGAATTCATTCGGGAAATCTGCCGGCGTGAATCCGCTCGAACGGGACAAATGAAAATGGACAAGTACATTTCCCTGGCCCACGGCAACGGCGGGCGCTACATGCGGGAGCTGATCGCCGATGTGTTCGCGCGGCACCT
>JAPHSB010000231.1 GCA_026193295.1 Lysobacterales bacterium | reverse complement strand
TGTCCATTTCGTCCTGGGCGTCCAGCAGCGCCGACACGGTCGGTGCCTGGTAATACTGGATACGCCGCCACTTGCCGCCGGTGTGATGGGCCAGCCAGCCCCAACCCGAAATCAGGCCCTCTTTGACCATCTGGTCATAAACCGGCGCATTCTCCTTCTTGACGATCTCATCGACGCGGTCCTGGCCGGTCACGTCACAGTAGAAGTACGTCGCATAGGTGAACATCGTTGGCTTTTCCGCCTCTTGCGCCTGCGCGGCGCTGGCAAAGGCGGCAAGACAGAAAAGCACGATCGCAGTTTTTACATATCGCATAGACTCTCTCTCCCTCACACTACGGTGTGTAGCGTTTGTACCGGGTCTTATAGCAGAAGTGCTCGATGCGTGCTGGCATTTGCCTAAATTCGCGCCCGTTTCCGTGAGGCTCGGCAACGCCTTGGGCGCAGAGCCTCAAAGCAGGCCCATCAATACCCGCAGGTGAAGCTCGACGCACCGCGCCAGGCTCTGGTAATCGTAGCCCCCTTCCAGTGTTGACACGATCCGGCCGGACGCCGAACGCCCAGCCACTTCGAAGATCTGCTCGCTGACCCAGCGAAAGTCTGCGTCCTCCAGGCTGACGTGCGACATGTCGTCATCGCGGTGCGCGTCGAAGCCGGCCGAGACGAATACAACTTCCGGTTGAAATCGTTCGAGTGCAGGCAACCACAGGTCGGTCACGGCAGCGCGAAACTCGCCACTCTTCGCGGACGCATCGAGCGGTACGGAAATGCGGTGCTCGTTGTTTTCCAGCAGGGGGGTGAAGGGGTAGAACGGATGCTCGAAAGTAGAGCAGAACAGCACCCGATCGTCGTCGAGGAAGATGTCCTCGGTGCCGTTGCCGTGGTGCACGTCGAAGTCCAGGATCGCCACCCGGCCGACGCCGTGCGCCTCCAGCGCGTGCGCCGCCCCGGCGGCGATGTTGTTGAACAGGCAAAAGCCCATGGCCTGCGAGCGCTCGGCGTGGTGGCCCGGCGGCCGGACACAGCAAAAGGCGTTGTCGGCCTGGCCCGTCATCAGCAGGTCCACGGCCAGGACCGCCGCACCGGCGGCCCGATACGCCGCGTCCAGCGTTCCCGGGCCCATGACCGTATCCGGATCGAGCCGCATATAGCCATGCTGTGGAGCCAGGGATTCCAGCGATTCGAGATAGCCTGGTGAGTGGATGCGCAACAGTTGTTCGCGGCTGATTTCCGGCGCCTCGCAGTGCCGCAGCAGGTCGAACAGGCCCGTCGCAATAAGCCGGTCTTCAATGGCACCGATGCGTCGGGCTGTTTCCGGGTGGTCCTCGCCAGTGTCATGCGACAGGCACTGACCATGGCTGATATAGGCGGTTTTCAAGGGGGCTTCAGTTTTCCGTGAGCAGGGTCAGAGTCCAGTGTAAAAGTTAAGGAAGCCACAGTGAATATCGACTATCTTGCGGCCATGAATACACACTACCTCGCTTCCCTGTTCACTCCAAGCAGCGTGGCCCTGTTTGGCGCCAGCGACCGGCCGGACTCTGTCGGCGGCATCGTCCTGCATAACCTGCTCACATCGGGCTACGGTGGCCGTGTCTATGCGATCAATCCGAAACGCGAGGAGGTGCAGGGCCAGAAGGCCTTTGCATCGCTCGCAGACATTGACGGCCCCGTCGACCTGGCAGTGGTGGCCACGCCCGCGGCCACCATCCCCGCCATCGTGGAATCCTGTGGTGAGCATGGTGTGCGCATGATGCTGATCCTGTCGGCCGGGTTTCGCGAAACCGGCGCCCAGGGTCTGCGCCTCGAGGAGCACGTCGCGCAACTCGCCAAGCGCCATGGTATCCGGTTGATGGGCCCGAACTGCCTCGGCATCATTCGACCCGAGCAGGGGCTCAACATTACCTTTGGGCACAACAACGCCCGCCCGGGCAACCTGGCGCTGGTTTCGCAGTCCGGAGCCATCTGCACCGCCATCCTTGACTGGGCGGAGATGAACGAGATCGGCTTCTCGGCCGTGGTATCCACGGGTATTGCCGCGGATCTCGATTTTGGCGACTACCTCGATTTCCTGGTGTCCGATCCAAAGACCCGCAGCATCCTGTTATACATCGAGGGCATCAAGGATTCCCGGCGTTTCATGAGCAGCCTGCGCGCCGCGGCGCGCATCAAGCCCGTCATCGCCCTCAAAGTGGGCCGCCACGCGGCCGGGGCCGAGGCTTCGATGTCGCACACCGGCGCGCTGGTGGGCAGTGACGAGACCTTCTCCGCCGCGCTGTCGCGTTCCGGCGTGCTGCGCGTCGAGAGCATCGGCCAGCTGTTCTCGGCAGCCAAGGCCCTCTCCTCTGTGCACTACCGCCGGCCCTCCGAGCGCCTCGTGATCATCACCAACGGGGGCGGGCCGGGCGTGATGGCGGCCGACCGCGCGACCGACCAGGGTATCGAGCTGAGCACCCTCAGCCCGGAAACGATTACCGCTCTCAATGCCGTTCTGCCGGCGGTCTGGTCGCATTCAAACCCGGTCGACATCATCGGAGACGCGACCCCGGAACGCTACCGCAGCGCCGTCGACATATGCCTCCAGGACCCGGCCGTGGACGGTGCGATTGTCATCCTGACGCCGCAGGCAATGACCGAACCCACCCGGGTCGCCGAGGCGGTGATCGAGTCGGCGGCGAACAGCAAGAAGCCGATATTGACCTGTTGGATGGGTGGCAAGCAGGTCGAGGCGGCGCGTCAGCTGTTCAACACCGCCCGCATCCCCGATTTCCGCATGCTGGAGAATGCGGTCGACGCCTTTTCCTACCTGGCGACCTGGAACCGCAACCAGCGGTTATTGCTACAGACGCCGTCCCGGCTGACCCGCGGCCAGGAGCCGCCTGACGTCGAAGGGGCCCGGCTGATCATCGAGGGCGTGCTGACGGAACAGCGCAAGGTGCTGACCGAGCCCGAATCGATAGCAGTGCTGAAAGCCTTCCGCATCCCCGCGGTGCAGAACGGCGTGGCGCACACGGCCAACGAGGCGCTGATCATCGCCGAGTCGATCGGGTTTCCGGTCGCCATGAAGGTGCTGTCCACGGATATCTCGCACAAGTCCGACGCCGGCGGCGTGCGGCTGAACATCAACAGCGCGGGCGAGGTACGGGGCGCCTACCGGGCGCTGATCGACCAGGTATCGGCGAAGAATCCCGGCGCCATTATCGCAGGCGTGACGGTCGAGAAGATGTACCGCAGCCCGAATGGCAGGGAGCTGATGATCGGCATCCTGCGCGACCCGGTCTTCGGGCCGGTGATCAGTTTCGGCAGCGGCGGCGTCAGTGTCGAGATCATGGGAGACACCGCCATATCCCTGCCGCCCCTGAACCGGCGGCTGGCGCTGGACCTGATCAACCGCACCCGGGTGTCGAAGCTGCTGGCCGCATTTCGCCAGATGCCCGCGGTCAACATGGACCTGTTGATCGACGTCCTGCTGCGCGTGTCGAACATGGCCTGTGAGTTGCCGTGGGTGCAGGAAATGGACATCAACCCGTTGATCATGGATGAAAACGCGATCATTGCCGTCGACGCCCGCATCCGCGTCGACTACCCGCAGCCGTCGACCGACCCCTATCACCACCTGGCCATACACCCCTATCCGGCGCACCTGTCCACGACAATTCAGCTCAACGATGGCACCGACATTGTCATCCGGCCGATCCGGCCCGAAGACGCGGAGATGGAGCAACAGTTCGTTCGCAACCTGTCCCCCGAGGCCAAGTACTTCCGCTTCATGAACGCCCTGCAGGAACTGAGCCAGGAAATGCTGGTGCGCTTCACACAGATCGACTACTACAACGAGATGGCGCTGATCGCGGTCAAACCGGGTGACCCGGTGGAGGAGCAGATCGGCGTTGTCCGCTACACGACCAATCTCGACCAGAAAACCTGCGAGTTCGCCTTGGTGGTATCGGATGCCTGGCAAGGTTACGGAATCGGCTATCAGTTGATGCAAAAGCTGATGGAGATCGCGCGTGACCGGGGGCTGGAGCGCATGGAGGGACAGGTGCTGGGCAACAACACCCGGATGCTGACCTTGATGAAGTCACTGAATTTCTCCATCGAGCGTGACCCGGAGGACAGCGGCATCAAGCGCGTGGTGATCGGCCTTCAGTGAGGTTGAGGTCGCTCAACCCGGATAAATAACGCCCGGCAACCAGATAACCAACGGCGGCCACAGCGCCAGCGCGATCAGCACCAGCAACTGGATGCCGATGAACGGGATGACGCCGCGGTAGATTTCCGAAGTCTTCACCGACTCCGGGCAAACCCCGCGCAGGTAGAACAGCGAAAAGCCGAATGGCGGCGTCAAAAACGACGTCTGCAGATTCAGGGCGATCATCACGCCCAGCCAGAGCGGGTCCAGCCCCATGGCCATCAGCACCGGGCCGACGATGGGCACCACGACAAATGTGATCTCGATGAAATCGAGCACGAAGCCGAGCAGGAACATGACCCCCATGACCAGCACCATGGCCGTGAATGCACCACCGGGCAGAGAGGTCAGAAAATCGCCGATCATGTGGTCACCGCCAAAGCCGCGGAATACGAGGCTGAACAGCGAAGCGCCGATCAGGATCATGAACACCATCGCGGTAATGCGCGTGGTCCTGTAGACCACGTCCCTGAGCGTCGCCCACGTGAGGTGGCCACCAATCGCGGCCAGCAGCATGGCGCCGACCGCCCCCACGGCCGCCGCCTCGGTGGGCGTCGCAATGCCCTTGAGGATGGAACCCAGAACCGCAACGATCAGCAGCAATGGCCCTGATATGAGCAATAGCAGGCGCCCGATACTGACCGGACCGTCCTCCTCGTCCGACCCGGCGGGCATCAGGGCAGGGCGCGCGCGGGCCAGCACGAAAAGGTAGACCAGATAGATGGCGACCAGCAACAGTCCGGGCAACAAAGCGCCGGCAAAGAGTTCGCCAACCGAGATGGTCTCGGGGCTGTAGCTGCCCATGCGCAGCTGCGCCTGCTGGTAGGCATTCGACAGAACGTCGGCCAGCATCACCAGCACGATGGACGGCGGGATGATCTGGCCCAGCGTGCCGGCCGCGCAGATGGTGCCGGTGGAGATCGCCGGGTCATAACCGCGGCGCAGCATGGTGGGCAGCGAGATCAGGCCCATGGTCACCACGGTGGCGCCGACAATCCCGGTGCTGGCAGCCATCATTGCGCCGACGACGATCACCGCCAAACCGAGTCCGCCGGGGGTGCCGCGCATCAACTGTGCCAGGGACTGCAGCAGCTGGTCGGCCAGCTTCGATCGCTCGAGCATTACGCCCATGAACACGAACACCGGCACGGCGATCAGCGTTTCATTGGTCATGATGCCGTAGATGCGGTTGGGAAAGGCCTCCAGGAACACCGGGTCGAAGCTGCCGGTCAGGATGCCGATGCCGGCGAACAACAGGGCTACTCCGGCCAGAGTGAAAGCTACCGGGAAGCCGGCCATCAGCGCGACACCGATGCCGGCGAACAGACCCAAGGCCATCAAACCCGCCATTCAGGCCTGCTCTGCAAGATAGAGGTTTTTCAGTCGCACGTAGTGGGCGGCACTGTAGGCCTGGTAGGCGATCTCTTGCGCACTCAATTCTCGCGCCTGCCGGGCCGGGTTGCCGCGCCAGAGTGTGCCGGACGGAACCACGGTTCCGGGCGTGACCACCGCCCCACCGGCGATCAGCGAATCCGCCTCCAGCACCGCCCCGTCCATCACGATCGCACCCATGCCGATCAGGCAGCGATCGCCGATCGTGCAAGCATGCAGGATGGCGGCGTGCCCGACGGTCACGTCATCACCGACCACCAGCGCCCGGCCCTCCGGCTGTGCGACGCTCTCGTGCGTGACGTGCAGGATGCTGCCGTCCTGGATGTTGCTGCGGGCACCGACCGAGATTCGATTGACGTCGCCGCGGAGCACGGCCATGGGCCACACGGAGACATCATCGCCCAGCCTGACCGAACCACTGACATGCGCCGACGGGTCGATATACACGCGCGCGCCAAGCTGCGGCCGATCCTGCATGAAACGATAGATATTCTTTTGCAGCACGGACTCCATGAGGCAGGGATGGTACCACCGATCCGGATTCTTATGCACAGCAGGGTAGCGTGACTAAAAATCATTGAGTTACTTAACTTCTCATGCCTCTTTTACAACAAAAACGTTATATCTAACTGTTTTTACTATATTTGTTTTTTTACAACATCTGGCTCGAGCCAGGTCCGCACACATTGCCACAGACTCCGGCCCACTCCAGTCCGAAATTACGCACAAAGTTATCCACAGGTTTGTCCCGCTGCGGCGGATAACGAAGGCACTGTTTATTCTGTTATTCTCAACGGTTTACAATATGCCGTTCAGAACAGCTCGATTTCCGCGCCGAACCTGGCCGAGCAAGGGAAAATCACTTCGTGAAAGAACATCTGGAAGAACTGCTCGCACAGTCGCTGTTGCACCTGCAACGTGACGGTGTACTGCCCGCCGGTGACGAGCCCGAGGCACAGCTGGAACGCTCCCGTTCACCGGAGCACGGTGAATTTGCGTCCAACGTGGCCATGGTGCTGGCCAAGTCCGCTGGCTGCACCCCTCTTGAGCTGGCCCAAACCATCATTGATCGGATGCCGAAGTCGCGGCAGGTCGAGCGGCTGGAAATCGCCGGGCCCGGTTTTATCAATTTCTTCCTGCATCGCTTCGCCATGACGGGAGTGGTTCGCGACGTCCTGCGGCAGGGCGACGAGTACGGCAACCTCCTGCAGGGGGCGCGCAACCGCGTTACCGTCGAATTCGTATCAGCCAACCCAACGGGTCCCTTGCACGTTGGCCATGGACGGGGGGCGGCCTACGGCGCCAGCGTGGCGAGCATTCTCGCAACCGCCGGCTTCACTGTTCAGCGCGAGTACTACGTCAATGACAATGGTCGCCAGATGGATATCCTGGCGGTGTCCGTGTGGTTGCGCTATCTCGAACTATGCGGGGAAAACGTCCCCTTCCCCGAAAACGGCTACCGTGGCGATTACATATACGACATCGCGCGCATTGTGCGTGCCGAATACGGCGACCGCTGGCGCTACACACGCACCGATGTCGAGCACGGCCTGCCGCCCTCCCCTGCGGCTGGCGGCGAGGGAGAAAAATACATCGACGGCCTGATTCAGCGCGCCCGCGAACTGCTCGGCACCGAGGGCTACCGGGTGTTCTTCGATGCTGCGCTGAACAATATCCTGGACGATATCAAGGAAGACCTGGCGGAGTTCCGGGTGCATTTCGACGTTTGGTTCTCGGAGCGTGAACTCGAAGAAAGCGGCGCCGTGCAACACGCCATCGACCGTTTGCGGGAAAACGGCCACCTGTACGTCAAGGACGGCGCCACCTGGTTCCGCGCCTCCGCCCTGGGCGATGAAAAGGACCGCGTGGTCATTCGCGAGAATGGCCGCACGACGTACTTCGCCTCGGACATCGCCTACATCCTGAACAAGCTCGAACGGGGCTTCCATCGAGCCATCTATATCCTGGGCGCGGATCACCACGGTTACGTGGCACGCCTGCGAGCCGCCGCGCTGGGACTCGGCGAGGACCCGGACAAGCTGGAGATCATGCTGGTGCAATTCGCGATCCTGTTCCGGTTCGGCGAGAAAGTGCAGATGTCGACGCGCTCGGGACAGTTCATCACGCTGCGCGAGTTGCGCGAGGAGGTGAGCACCGACGCCGCCCGTTTCTTTTACGTGATGCGTTCTCATGACCAGCACCTCGATTTCGACCTCGACCTGGCCAAGTCCCGCTCCAATGAAAACCCCGTGTACTACATCCAGTACGCACATGCGCGCATTTGCAGCGTGTTCCGCAATCTCGAGCAGATGGACGAGCGTTACAACCAGGCCATCGGCATTGCCGCACTGGACCTTTTAACGGAAGACCACGAGATGCAGTTGATGCGGACCATCAGCCGCTTCCCCGAGACCATCGATGTTGCGGCACGCACCTGCTCACCGCACCAGCTGGCGCATTATCTTCACTTGCTGGCCACCGACCTGCACGCATACTACAACGCCCACCAGTTCCTGGTTGACGAGGAAAACCTCCGCAACGCACGCCTGAACCTGATCCTGGCCACCCAAACGGTACTGAAAAAGGGCCTCGGACTGCTCGGCGTTTCCGCGCCGGAGGAAATGTAGGTGGCGGCCCGGCGCAGATCCGGTGGACGAGGTGCCAGCCGGGGCCAGCAGGGTTTGCCCGGATGGCTGTGGCTGTTGGCCGGCGTACTGATCGGGCTGGGCCTTGCCTGGTACCTGTTTGGCAAGGGTTACATCCCGCAACCCCGGGAGGAAGCAGCCACTGAAAAGGCGCCCGCCGAAACGGCTACCCCCGCGACCGCCGAAGAGGTGGCTCCACGGGACAAAAACAGCAAACGCCAAAAGTATGACTTCTTCACCGTGCTGCCTGAAATGGAAGTGGTGGTGCCGGAGCAGGAACTGGCCAGCAAGGCGCGACCAGAATCCGCCGCCACGCCCAGTGCGCCCGACGGCGCCCGCTACCTGCTGCAGGTGGGTTCGTTCCGTGCCTTGAGTGATGCCGACCAGTTGAAGGCACGCCTGGCCCTGATGGGCGTGGTTGCCCGCGTGCAGTCCGTCACGATCAACGACGCCACTTGGCACCGTGTTCGCGTGGGTCCGGTCAGCAGCGCGCGCGAGGCTGATGAAATGCGCAGCCGCCTGGCCAACAACGGAATAGACAGCCTGGTGATGAAAGACCAGTAACGCGGACTCAGGGAGTGCGGTTGGCCCGCGCATAAAGGTCGGTCAGAGAAGGCTTCCGCTCACGCTCCTGCGCTCGCCAGGACTTGCGCCAGTTTTCAAACTGGCCCCAGAACGCCCTGCCCGCCCAGGCCCCGGTCGCACCCCGCGCCGGATCCTCGACCGCCTTCTGCCTGAAACCCCTGGAATCCAGCTCGTAGATGCCATCGCGGAGCGCTGGGTCGCCGCTCCGGATTGCAAACTCGAGGAGACTGCCGTGGGCCGGCTCCGGACCGAACTCCCGCAGCCAGGCGAGCAGGCCGAGCCGAGCCGCCGTTACATCACCCCGTTCACAGGCGCGCCGCAAGCCATCCAGAAGTTCTGTTTCGCCCGCCACCATGGCGCGCACCGGCGTGGGGGACCCTCCGCGGCGCCCCCGAAATCGCCAGAAGAACAAAAGGGTCAGCAGCCAGAGCCCTGCGAACAGCAGGGTCAGCCAGCGCCAGTAAGTCGAAGTACCTGGGCCTGTGGATGGCGCAGGCTGTCCGCCCGGGACAGCGGTTTCGGAGGTTGCACCGGACAGCGCTTCCGGCACGGGCGGAACCAGTGCGGAAGGCCGAACATTCAAGACCTGCGCCGGCAGCACAGCGGTCTGCTGACGGTCGTTTTCCGTGTCCCACCAGTGAACGGTCAGTTCCGGCAACACCAACTCACCTTCCTGTTCCGGCACGACCGCATAGCGAAACTCTTTGTGGCCCAATACCCACTCGCCATTATCCCGGCTGATGCCCTGTGGCTGGTCGGGATAGATCCGGGCACCGGACAATTCGGGCCAGGCCGGCTCCGCAATCATGTTTTCTTCGAGGCCGACCGCATCGATGATGACGGTCCGGGTCACCGGCTCACCCACACGCAGAGCGTCTGTGCCGGATATCCGCTGGCTCAGGTCGAGGCTGCGGGCAGGTTGCCAGTCAGAGCCCGTGTATGACGCCGGCCGGGGCTCGATCTGCAGCTGCTGTGGTTCACTCTTCACCGTGATCCGGCGACCCTGCACCGTAGGCTGCCAGATGCTGCTGTCGCGGCGCTCCACCAACCTTCCGCTGAGCTGCATTGCCGGCAGGACCAGCTCGCCCGATCGTTCCGGGAAAATGGCGTACCTGCGCTCCAGCACACGGTACCGTTCGCCCCCACGCTCGGCCTGGTATGGCGTTTCCTGCAGCAGGCGCACGGACGCCGGTGACGGCTCGGGTTGGCTGATGGCTGCCTCGCTCAGGTTCTGCTGGTAGAACACACGCACGACCAGGCCCAGCTGGGCGTGCACATAGTAAGGACCCTGGCGGGGGGCTACCTCGACCTCAATGAAGACCGGCGGCAGTTCACCCGGCGCCAATTCCGGCGCCTTGTCGACTTGAAGCACCGTCTCCCGGGTGCGCGAGTTGCCGAATTCGATCACTGGAATCACCAGCTCCCCTGCCCGCCGCGGCTCGAGGGTCAGGAGCAGGCGCACAACGGCTGCCTGCCGCCCATTGACGATGGAAAGCTGGGTCTCGGAGCGCCGGTCGAGGATTTCGAAGTCCTTTTCGAGCGGGCTGAAGTCCGCCTCCAGGCTCTGCCTGGGGTCATCGGTCAGGAATGTGAGCGTCACGGTTTCGCCCTCGGTGATCCGGCTGCGGTCCAGCTGCAGCTGGACACCCGCCGCCGCCGGCAGCGATAGCAGCAATAACCCGGCCGCCAGCAGGCACGCCGCCAGCAGATTGCCCGTTTTTTTCCTGTCCGTATGTTTTCTCACGCGATCACCACGCTTGCGTTTCGTCTTCGGGTGCGCCCCGGCGCTGATGCTGGTTCCTGAACTTGCGGCGTAACAGGCCGCCGGGGTCATCGGGGATCCGGCGCAACCACTGTTCCATGGCCTGGGCATCCTCCTCGGACCATGCTTCGGCGTAATCCGGCTGCGGCTCACCCTCTTGCTGTTCGCCTTCGCCCGCCTGCTGCTCCCCCTCCTGCTGGCCTTCCTGCCGCCCGGCATCCTCGCCCTCTTCGCCTTGCTGGCCCTCTGTGTCCTCGGAAGCTTCCCCGTCCTGCTGCTCGGACGATTCACCCTCCTGGGAGTCACCCTGTTCGCCCTGCTCCTGCTGCTGTTGCTGCTGGCGTTCCTGCTCCTGCTGTAACTGCTCCACGAGCGCCCGGTTGTGCAGCGCATCCGGCATGCCGGGCTGCAGTTCCAGCGCATCGTCGTAGGCAGCGATCGCGGACTCGTATTCACCCAGCTGGGCCAGGGCGTTGCCCCGATTGTAGTGTGCGTCGGCCGTGGCGCTGCCGGTCCAGGCCTGCTGTGCGTTGGAAAATTCCCCAGCGCGGTACCAGGCCTCGCCCGACAATTCCGGATCTACAGCCAACGCGGCGGCCTGCGCCGGGTCTTCACGGGCCAGGGCCTGGAAGGCTTGCTGATCCTTGCGCTGCCACAGGTCGTCCCACCAGCCGGCCTGCGCATCCCGCGGCAGCATCACACCGTTGAACAACAGCAACGGCAGCACGAAGAACAGGCCGCGACGGAAGCCGGCCGCGGCCAGCGGCAAGAGCAGCAGCACCAGCCATGGCCCGGCATCCTTCCAACGTTCGCCCAGCGCGCCGTCGCGCAGCGCGAACTCGCTGCCGTCCTGCTGGGCCCAAGGCGCGGCTGTCCCGGCCTCGGATACCAGTTCCGTGTAGCGGCCACCGCCGGCATCCGCCACGGCACGCAGCGCGGCCCGGTCCATCCGCGCGATGACGACGTTGCCGGAGCGATCGCTGACAAAGCCGCCGCCGCTCGGTATCGGAGCGCCCTCCGGCGTTCCCATGGCCAGCACCGAAGTCAGAACGCCGCTATCGCGCAGCTCGCGGGCCCGCGCGGCGTCCCTGGAAGTTGCAGAATCCGTGACCAGCAGGATTTCGCCGCGGCTGAGACCGGAGCGTTGCAGCAGTGCGGCCGCCAGCTCGAGTGCACGGTCCGCGCGGCTTCCTCCGACCGGGATGATGTCAGGCTGCAGGGCCGGCAGCAGGTTGGCTATCGTGTTCATGTCATTGGTCAAAGGCGACACCACGTAGGCGTCGCCGGCATAGGACACCATGCCGACCTGGCCCTCCTGGGTCGATGCCAGCAGATCGGACAAACGGTAGCGGGCACGCGTCAGGCGGTTGGGCCGCAGATCCTCGGCCAGCATCGAATTGGACAGATCCAGCACGATCACCCGCGCATCGCGCGCCGACCATGACGCATCCGGCAATTTTTCCCAGCTCGGCCCGGCCAGGGCCAGGATCACGATCAGCAGCGCCAGCGCCGCCAGCCACGGACCGGGCCGGCGCCCACCGGCCTTGCCCTGCTCCACGCTGAGCCAGCGCAGCAGATGGGCGTCGCACACGCGGCTCCAGTCACCCGCCGGCCGCCGCGTGCGCCGCCAGATCCAGGGCAGCAAGACCACCAGCGGCAGCAGGGCCAGCCACCACGGGCGGATGAAATGTATGCCCTCCAGCCCGTTCATGTCGCCACCATCCGACGGCGCGGCGCCGGCCACATCGCGGCCAGCGTGGCGGCCAGCGCGAGGCCAAAGGCCAGCGCCAACGGCCAGTAGAACAACTCATCCACTGGCCGGATTGCCTCCTGGTCGCTTTCCACCGGCTCCAATTCATCCAATTGCTCATAGATCCGCGCCAGGGCCTCGGCGTCGCGGGCCCGGAAGTACGCACCGCCGGTGCGCTCAGCGATGGCCTTGAGCGTGTCCTCGTCCAGATCGGCCGAAGGGTTGACCAGACGGCTGCCGAAAAAGTCCTGCACCAGCATCTCGTCCGCGCCCACGCCCACCGTGTAGATCCTGAGTCCCTCGCGCGCCGCGAATTCGGTTGCCTGCAGAGGTTGCACTTCGCCGGAGGTGTTGGCGCCGTCGGTCAGCAGCACCAGCACGCGATCACTGGCGGCGTCTTCGCGCAGCCGCTTGACCGCCAATCCGATAGCATCCCCGATGGCCGTCTCGCGCCCGGCCAGGCCGATCTCGGACTCGTCGAGCAGGATGGCCGTGGTCTCGGTGTCAAACGTCAGCGGCGTCTGCAGGTAGGCCCGGCTGCCGAACAGGACCAGGCCGACCCGGTCACCCTTGCGGCGCTGGATGAACTCCCCCGCAACTTTCTTGACCACGGCCAGGCGATTGACGGTCTTGCCGCCCAGCACCATGTCCTGCGTATCCATGCTGCCCGATATGTCCACGGCAAGCAGGAGGTCGCGTCCGGTGACGGGCAGGGTCTCGATTTCACCGACCCACTGCGGGCGCGCAGCGGCCAGCAGCAACAACAGCCACACCAGGCCCGCGACAGCCGCCAGCAGGGGCTGGCGCATCCAGCCCCTGCCGCTATCGGCGACCTGCGCAAACCACGGTACTTTCAGTGCCTGCACCCCGGTCCGCGATGCGGCGGAAAGCCAGCGCCGCATCAGCCAGGGCAGGGGCAGCAACAGCAGCAGCCAGGCCCACGCCAGGTTGAAGCCTGCGCTGGGCATGGCCTCAACCATAAAGGGTCACCCACCGTCGCGCCTGTTCCCGCAGGGCAGGCGCGTCGAATTGTGGTAACGGCTCGTAGGGGCCGCGCGCCAGTGCGCTGAGGCACTCCGCCGCCTTTCCCTCCGGTAACAATGCGCTGATGAAGGCCACCCACTCCTCGCCCTGCAGGCGACCGCAACGGGCCTCGGGGAAGGCCTTCAGAGCCACGGCCCGGAACAGGCGATTCAGGCCGGCCAGGTAGTCATGCGGCTGGGCCCGCGGATCCCATTGCTGGTCGAGCGCTTCCAGGGCGCGCAGCCAGGCACGGCGCCGGCGCAGTCTCACCCACTTCCGGGCCAGTGCGCGCAGAATGAAAAACAGGCCGAGCAGCGCGAACGCGGCCAAACCCCACCATCCGGGCGCGGGCGGCCACCAGCCCGGATCGCCCGCGGCGTGAATGTCCCGCAGTTGGGCCAGCAGTTGCGCATTGTCGGGGGTCGCGGCCTGCATCGCCATCCGCCTTTACAACGGCCGGCCCACGAGCACCCGCAATTCGCGACCGAGTACATCCACCGGGTCATCATCCGTGCGCAGGGTCATCCATCCGCACTGGTGCTTTTGAAACAGTCGGCGCGGCTCGTTCAGGTGCTCGTGTCCCATGGCCTGGTAACGGCGGCCGGAATCGCGCTGGCCCGTGTCCAGTATCGCGGCGTGCGTGCCATCCGAGATCGGGTAACGTCCCGGCGGTAACTGGTATTCGGCCGCGTCGAGGACCTGGCAGCCGATGATGTCGTTGTGCTGGCGCAACCTCGAGAGATGCCGATTGCAGTCCGCGTCCAGCGTGAAGAAGTCGCTCAGCACGATGACCAGGCTGCCGGGGCGTACCGCGTGACGCACGCGCTCCAGCGCGGCGGACAGCGGCTGCACCTCGCCGCGCGCCGCGGCGCCGGGCTCGAGCCAGTCCACCAGGCCCTGGATCATCCGCATGGCGCCGCGCCGGCCGCCTGCGGGCCGCAGTTCACGATGCCGCCCGGGGGCGAACAGGAATCCCCCGATGCGGTCGCCGCGACGCACCGCCGACCAGGCAATGGCTGCCGCCAACTGGCCCGCCGCCACCGACTTGAGACAGCGGCGGGTGCCAAAATACAGGCTGGGCCCGGCGTCCAGCACCACCAGCACCGGCCGCTCGCGTTCCTCCTGGAACACCTTGGTGTGCGGCCGGCCGGTCCGCGCAGTCACCCGCCAATCCATGTTGCGGATATCGTCCCCGGGTTGGTAGTTACGGGATTCCAGAAAATCAACGCCACGGCCACGGAAGCGTGAGCGGTATGCTCCGGCAAGCGCCGAGGCCGCTGCCTGCCGCATCGGCAGGCGCAGAGCATGGCAACGTGCGCGCAGAGCGATCAGTTCCGCCGCCGTCAGGTGGATGCCGTCGCCGGAATGGCCACCGATCATGGCACGGGGACCCGTTCCAACAGCCGGTCGACCAGTTGATCCACCGTGACCCCGTCCGCCTCGGCCTCGTAGGACAGCAGGACGCGGTGACGCATGACGTCGTGGATGACCGCATGGATGTCATCGGGAGATGCGTAATCCCGCTGGTCCAGCCAGGCCCGCGCGCGGGCGCAGCGGTCGAGCGCGATGGTCGCCCGGGGGCTGGCGCCATAACTCACGAGCCTACTCAGTTCACTGTCCCAACTGCCGGGGTCGCGCGTGGCCAGCACCATCTGCACGATGTACTCTTCGAGCGCCGGCGCCATGTACAGGTCGAGTACCGCCCGCTGCGCCAGGAACACCTGGTCCTGGGTCACCAGCACCGGTGCAGCCTGCCGTTCGCCCAGCTCGTCGCGCGCCTGCTGGCGGGCCAAATCCAGTATCAGTTGCTCCGCCGTGGCGTCAGGATAGCCGATGGACACGTGCATCAAAAAGCGGTCCAGCTGGGCTTCGGGCAAGGGATAGGTGCCTTCCTGCTCGATCGGGTTCTGCGTAGCCATAACCAGGAACAGCTTGGGCAGGCGGTAGGTGATGCGGCCAACGGTCACCTGGTGCTCTCCCATCGCCTCGAGCAAGGCTGACTGGACTTTTGCCGGCGCCCGGTTCACCTCGTCCGCAAGGATCAGATTGTGGAAGATCGGGCCCTGCTGGAACTCGAAACTGCCCTCCTGCGGCCGGTAGATCTCGGTGCCGGTCAGGTCGGCTGGCAACAGGTCCGGGGTGAACTGGATGCGGTGAAAATCGCCCTCGATACGGTCGGCGATGAC
>JAPHSB010000315.1 GCA_026193295.1 Lysobacterales bacterium | reverse complement strand
CGGGGCATCACGGCTTTTATCGTGGAACGCGGCGCCGAGGGATTCCACCAGGGTGAGAAGCTGGACAAGTTGGGTATGCGTGGCTCCAACACCTGCGCGTTGTTCTTCGAGGACTGCCGCGTGCCGGCGGAGAATGTCCTGGGCGGTGAAAACGAAGGGGTGCGCGTTTTAATGTCCGGCCTCGACTTCGAGCGCACGGTATTGGCAGCCGGGCCGGTCGGCATCATGCAGAACTGCCTGGACGTGGTCGAGCCCTACTTGCACGAGCGCAAGCAGTTCGGCCGCCGCATCGGTGAGTTCCAGCTGATGCAGGGCAAGATCGCCGACATGTACACCACGCTCAGCGCTTCGCGCGCCTATCTTTACGCGGTGGCGGGAAATTGCGACCGCGGCCGTGAGAAGCGCAAGGATGCGGCCGGTGTCATCCTGTATACCTCCGAGCGGGCTACCCAGATGGCGCTGGAGGCGATCCAGTGCCTGGGCGGCAATGGCTACATCAACGACTATCCGGCCGGCCGCCTGCTGCGCGACGCCAAGCTCTATGAAATCGGGGCCGGTACCTCGGAAATCCGGCGTATGCTGATCGGCCGCGAACTGTTCGCCGAAACCGCGCCGCAGTGAAGGCGCTGCACTGAGTCCGGAGCAAACGTCATGACTCGCATCGAGAGCCGCATCAATCCCCGGTCTGAAGAGTTCCAGGCCAACGCTGCCCACATGCAGGTGCTGGTAGACGACCTGCAGGCGCGGGTGGCCGAAGCCCGTCTGGGGGGCGGTGGCAAGTACCAGGAGCGGCACACTTCACGCGGCAAATTGTTGGTGCGCGAACGCATCGACGCGCTGCTTGATCCGGGCTCGCCGTTCCTCGAGCTCTCGCAACTTGCCGCCTACGGCGTCTACGGCGAAGACGTGGCGGCGGCCGGCATCGTCACCGGCATCGGCCGGGTGGCCGGGCAGGAGTGCATGATCGTCGCCAACGACGCCACGGTGAAGGGCGGTACCTATTACCCCCTGACGGTCAAGAAGCACCTGCGGGCCCAGGACATCGCCGCCCAGAACCACTTGCCCTGCATCTACCTGGTCGACTCCGGCGGCGCCTTTCTGCCGCGGCAGGACGAGGTCTTTCCGGACCGCGAGCATTTCGGGCGCATCTTCTACAACCAGGCCAACATGTCGGCGCGGAACATCCCCCAAATTGCCGTGGTGATGGGCTCCTGCACCGCTGGCGGCGCTTACGTGCCGGCGATGGCCGACGAGTCCATCATCGTCAAGGAACAGGGCACCATTTTCCTCGGTGGCCCGCCGCTGGTGCGAGCGGCGACCGGCGAGATCGTCACAGCCGAGGAATTGGGCGGCGCCGACGTGCACACCCGGCTGTCGGGTGTGGCCGATCACTTCGCCAACAACGACCACCACGCGCTCAAGCTGGCGCGGCGGGCGGTCAGCCGGTTGAACCGCGTGAAGCCCGTCGCTA
Organism: Lysobacterales bacterium; assembly: GCA_026193295.1. GTDB lineage: Bacteria > Pseudomonadota > Gammaproteobacteria > Xanthomonadales > SZUA-36 > CALKKN01. The sequence goes on along the minus strand of JAPHSB010000315.1, from coordinate 6,296 downwards.
TCGATGTGGCCGAATCCAGGGAGCCGCTTTACGACAGCCGGGAACTGTATGGCGTCATTCCCAAGGACTCGCGGCAGCCCTTCGAAGTGCGCGAAGTGATCGCGCGCATTGTCGACGGCTCGGTGTTCGACGAGTTCAAGGCCCGCTACGGGACTACGCTGGTGTGCGGCTTCGCCCGTATCTTCGGCTACCCGGTGGGCGTGGTGGCCAACAACGGTATCCTGTTCGGCGAGTCTGCCCAGAAGGGCGCGCATTTCATCGAGCTGTGCGGCCAGCGCAAAATTCCCCTGGTGTTCCTGCAGAACATCACCGGCTTCATGGTCGGCAAGAAATACGAGGCGGACGGCATCGCCAAGCATGGAGCCAAGATGGTCACGGCCGTGTCCTCGGTGCAGGTGCCGAAGTTCACGGTGATCATCGGCAACTCCTACGGTGCCGGTAACTACGGCATGTGTGGCCGGGCCTACGAACCGCGCTTCCTGTTCACCTGGCCGAATGCGCGGATCTCGGTAATGGGCGGCGAGCAGGCCGCTAACGTACTGGCCCAGGTCAAGCGCGACCAGAAGGAGCGGGCCGGGGAAGACTGGCCGGCCGACGAGGAGGCCGCCTTCAAGCAGCCCATCCTCGAGCAGTACGAGGAGCAAGGCCATCCGTATTACGCTTCGGCCCGGTTGTGGGACGACGGCGTCATCGACCCGGCACAGACCCGGCAGGTGCTGGGCCTGGCCATTTCCGCCGCGCTCAGCCGGCCGATCGGGGATACGCGCTTCGGCGTGTTCCGGATGTAGGAGGCGAGGACATGTTCCGCAAGATCCTGGTTGCCAACCGCGGCGAAATCGCCTGCCGGGTGATCCGCACCGCACGCCGCATGGGCATCGCGACGGTCGCTGTCTATTCCGACGTGGACCGCGAAGCGCTGCACGTGAGCATGGCCGACGAAGCTGTGCACATCGGCGCCGGGCCGCCGCGCGAATCGTACCTGTGCGCCGAGCGGATCATCGAGGCCTGCCGCCGGACGGGCGCCGAGGCAGTTCATCCCGGTTATGGATTTCTATCAGAAAATGCTGAATTTTCAAATGAATGCAAGAACAATCAAATAGTATTTATAGGTCCCCCGACGAGTGCGATCGAGGCCATGGGCTCAAAGTCGGCGGCCAAGACCATCATGGGCGCGGCCGCGGTGCCGCTGGTGCCCGGCTACCATGAAGCGGACCAGTCCGAGGACAGGTTGAAGCGTGCGGCCGCCGATATCGGCTACCCGGTGCTGTTGAAGGCGGTGGCCGGCGGCGGCGGAAAAGGCATGCGACTGGTGGAGGCCGAAGCCGAGTTCGACGAGGCCCTGGCGGCCGCGCGGCGCGAGGCCGCTTCTGCATTTGGCAACGACGACATGCTGGTTGAAAAGTACCTCGAGCGCCCGCGGCATGTGGAAGTACAGGTGTTCTGCGACCGGCACGGCAACGCGGTCTACCTGTTCGAACGCGACTGCTCGGTGCAGCGGCGGCACCAGAAGGTGATCGAGGAGGCGCCAGCGCCGGGTATCACGCCCGACTTGCGTGCACAGATGGGCGCGGCGGCCGTACAGGCGGCGCTGGCCATCGATTACGAAGGAGCCGGCACGGTGGAATTTCTCCTCGACGCCGACGGCTCGTTCTACTTCATGGAAATGAACACCCGCCTGCAGGTGGAGCACCCTGTGACCGAGATGATCACCGGATTGGATCTGGTGGAATGGCAGTTGCGGGTAGCCGCCGGTGAAAAGCTGCCGCTGGCGCAGGACCAACTGCAGATCAACGGCCATGCCTTCGAGGCGCGGATTTACGCCGAGGACCCTGAGAACGATTTCTTGCCGGCGAGCGGAACATTGACGTACCTTCAGCCGCCCCGCGAGAGCCGTCACGTACGGGTCGATACCGGCGTGCTGCAGGGTGACGAGGTCAGCGTTTATTACGACCCGATGATCGCAAAACTGGTGGTTTGGGACGAGAGCCGCGAGCGGGCGCTGGTACGATTGGCGTCGGCGCTGGCCGATTACCGCGTCAGTGGTCTGCGCACCAACCTGTCTTTTCTGTATAACCTGGCCACCTGTCCGCCGTTTGCGCGGGCTGAACTGGATACCGGTTTCATCGCACGCCACCGCGACCTCCTGTTCCACGACTCCGCGGAAGACCGCGTACAGGATCTGCCGCTGGCTTCGCTTTACCTGCTGCTGCGCATGGAGCAGGCCACCCGGGCCCGCGCTGGCGAGGCCGATCCTGGCTCGCCCTGGAACACCTCGAACGCCTGGCGACTCAACCAGCCTGCCGTGCACACGGGTGCGATCGTACTGAATGGCGTCGCCCATGACGTGCCGGTGGTCGAAATCGGCAGCGGTGAGCGCCGCCGATTCCGCATCACGGTCGGCGACAAGTCGGTGATGGCCGCCGGGCGGCTGGAGGGTAATGAACTCTATGCGGATATCGACGGCTACCGGCAACGCGTGGCAGTGGTGCCGCACGACGGCCGCTTCACACTGTTCAGTCAGCGCGGCGCGATGCAGTTCGCGTTGGCGCAGCCCGATTTTGGCGAAGACTCGGCCGACCTCATCGCTGGCGCCTTCTTCGCGCCGATGCCCGGAGTCATCGTCAAGTTGCTGGTCGAGCCGGGGGTTGCCGTTGAGCGTGATCAGCCACTGTTGATCATGGAGGCGATGAAGATGGAGCACCGCATCTGCGCCCCGGCCGCAGGCACAGTCAGTGAGTTCTATTTCGCAGCCGGCGACTCCGTCGGGGGCGGCGAGGAATTGCTGCGGTTTGACGGGGCCGGATAAGTCACGGCTCAGGATTAGCCAACACCGCCAACTGCTCTGGGCGGAACGGCCAACGGCGGTCGGACCCCGGGTCCAAACACTACCCTCAGCAAACGACGCTCGCCGCTGACGACGGGCAATCCGGTCGGGTCGGCGCCTTTTGGCTGGAGCCCGTCTTTTGGGAGTTCCAAAAAAATCGTAAAGCAGTGTAAGCTAAAGGTGTAAGCCATTTAACATGTGAAACAAGCCGAATGCCTGTGAGCAACCACACAATACAGGCCATGTCAGCGTGTACGACAGCGCTCTTCGGGTCGCGCCACCGGCGGCCCGTGTTCGGTCTCGGCTGCATCCTGACCGGTCTGTTGTTCCTCGCTCCCGCAGTGGCGCAGGAAGAGGACTGGGGTTATGTGCCCCCCCGCGAACCGGCTAACGACTACCTCAATGCGATAGACCGTATCGAGGCCGAATACGGTCCGTACGCAACGGAGTTGTCGGACTTGTATGTGGGCCTGGGTCAGTCTCTTATTGACAGCGGGGACTTCGAGCAGGCCAGGGATGCCTTTCAGCGTGGCGTGATGGTTGTGCGCGTAAACTCGGGCCCGAACAGCCCGGAACAGTCCAATGGCCTCTACCTGATCGCCAACATGGAGGCCATTCTGGGCAAAATGGAAGTCGCGGACGACGTCCTCCACACCATCTACCACATCAATTCAAAGTACTACGGTGAAGACAGTCCGGAGCTGCTGCCGGTGCTCGAGCGCATCTACCAGTGGTACCAAGTGATGCGCCCGCCAGGCTCGGACGTGGTGGATTATCCGGATTACGAAAGGACCATGGAGTTGACGGGGAAGATGGCGCAAATCACCGAAGCGTCGAAGGGGATGGGTCATCCCGATACCTCGCTTGCCTACCGGCGCCTCGGCGAAGCTCATTTCCAGACCGTGCGCTATATGATGAGCGAGGACATGTTTTCGGCCGTTTCCGAAGGTTTCCTGGAAACGCGGGAGGGCGTTGAGGAATCCACACGCGATCATTTCCGCTCAGGTCGCAAGGCGTTCGAGAAATACCTGGAATCGCTGTTGGCGCAGGAATCATCCTCGCCACTCGAGTACGCGGGGGGCTTGGCGGACCTGGCTGACTGGTTCCTGGTGTTCGGCAAGTCCGGCGATGCCTGGGACCACTATGAACAGGCCTATCAGGTCCTGGCGGAAAGCGAGGAGCACGCGAAACTGGCCGACAGCTACATGGCTCAGCCGAAACCAGTGTACTTTTTCGATCTCACGCCGGGCTTCCTCGAAGACGCGCCGGCGGAACTCCAGGAAATGAACCTCGACATTTCCATGACCGTCACAAACTTGGGCAGCGTGCGCTACGTTGAAGTGCTGAACGCGCCGCAGGGCTTGTCGAAAAATGACCTCGGGAATATCAAGAGGCGGGTGCGTGGGATCCTCTTCCGCCCCGCCGTGAAAGAGGGCGAGGTCGTCACCATCAAGGACTTCATCTGGCAATACGCGATCGCACCGCAAGAGTGGTCGACGTGAAGTTCACCCGCTGCATCCTCGCCGCTTTCCTGGCCACGCTGCTGGCTGCGTGCGCCATGCCGCAGGCGACGACCATACCGCAAGGCGGCGGGAGTTCATCCACTAGCCAGGGCTCGCAGGGTTCTTCCGGCTCTTCCGGCGGGCAGGGTTCGCAGTCTTCTTCCGGCTCTTCGGGCAGTGAAGGTTCGGAAGGCTCAGCAGGCAGTGAAGGTTCGGAAGCCTCAGCTGACAGCTAGGGTTCGGAAGGCTCATCGGGCAGCGAGGGCTCGGGAGGTTCATCAGGTAGCCAGGGTTCGGCGGGCCAGCAGGGTGAGTCGTCCTCGTCCGGTCCTTCGGGTTCCTCATCCGAATCCGGCAGCACCGGCGGCGGCGGGGGCATGACCGTGGGTGAGCAACTGCCCTGGCCTTCGGGGGATATGGGTTCGTCCGCAGGCGAAGGTCTGGACGAAGAATTCGAGGATTCGCTGGGTGATTTTGACGAAGCCGTCGCGGGCGGAGCCGCCGGAGGCGGCGGTGAAGAGGAAATCGACATCCTCGACCCCATGGGTGGAGGCGGTTCCGGTGCGCCGAGTGACGAACCACTGTTCGAGGAAGGTAACCCGGGAGAAGCAGGTGGGTCAGCCGAGAACCAGAGCATCGCACAGCGCGCCGCCTCCGGCGGCTCGGACAGTTCGGGTGGGTCTTCAGGCAGCGGCGAGGGAGAGGGCGGTGGCGGCGAGGGCGAAACTTCCGGCGCAGCTTCCGGGGGCCAGCAGTCCGATGGCCAAAGCTCCGTCGCGGGCGGTGGCGGCGAAGGAGCACAGCAAGGTGACAAGGTCGCCGGTGGCCCGTCCACGAGCGGCGGCGCGCAAGGTGGCGATGAGGTCATTCCAATCCCCGAAGACATCGGTGATGGCCGCAGCGACGACATCGTGTTGCGCCAGATTCGCGAAGCAGCCGTGAATGAGCGGGATCCCGTGTTGCGGGAGAAACTCTGGGATGAATACCGCCGGATCAGGGGGTCCAGGTAACATCATGCGCCGGGTCGCCAGACGCTCACACGGTCATGTCGGGGGATGGATACTGGTTCTTTCCATACTGGCGTCTGGCGCCGCCCATGCCGCCGTGGACAAGGTAACCTCATCTACGCTGGCGCCGATCCATACGCCATCCGCGCCGATTTCGTCGGAGGCCTTGCTCGACGTGGCCATTCCGCCATTGAACGATGGCCTCGGCTTGACCGACGAGGACGATACCGTTTTTCCCGAAGTACGCTTTGCGGAAACCATCTACTTTTCCAATCAACTGGCGAAAACCATGGAGAAGTCGGGCGCCTGGGGCGCGATCCGCGTAGTGCCCAGCTCCGACGTGGTAATGGACGTCTACATCACGGGCACGATACTTCAGTCGGACGGTGAAACGCTGGATCTCGAAATCCGCGTATACGATACCAGCGGTCGGCAATGGCTGAAGGAGCGCCATCGGCAGGTGGTGGGAAAATACACTTATGACCGGCGGCTGAAGACCCTGGCCGACCCGTTCCAGAACCTGTTCACCACGATCGCCAACCACGTGCTCGACGTCCGCGAGGAGATGAGCCAGGAAGAGGCAATGCGGCTCAGGCAGATTTCCGAACTCCGCTTCGCGCGCGAGTTCTCGCCCGAGGCGTTCAGCGAACATATCGGAGAAGACAGAAACGGCATCCTGACCATCGAACGGCTGCCTGCCGAGAACGACAGCATCCTCGAGCGAATCGGCATGATTCGCGAACGCGACTACCTGTACGTAGATACGATGCAGGACTATTACGACGTATTCTCCCGCCAGATGCACTTGCCGTATCAGGACTTTCGGCGCGCCTCCTACGACTCGGTCGTCAAGGCGCGGCAGCTCAAAAAGCGCGCCAACCGGCAGATGATCGCCGGCATGGCCGGGATCATTGCGGGCATTTACGGGCGCGTCAGCGCTATCAACCGGATGCAGTTCGACGG
>JAPHSB010000323.1 GCA_026193295.1 Lysobacterales bacterium | reverse complement strand
ACCGTGCTGGTGACGGCGGTGGTCTGCTCGACCATCGTGTCCGCCTCGGTGGTGCTGCTGCGGCCGGTGCAGCTCAACAACCAGCTGCTGAAACGCAGCGGCAACGTCATGCAGCTGACCGGCCTGCTGCCGGCCGGCGGCGCCGTGGAGGACGAGCAGCTGCTGAGCCTGTTCAGGAGCCTCGACGCCCGCGTGGTGGACATCGACGGGGCGGCCTTCGACCCGGTCATCGATCCCTACACCTTCGACGCCCGCAAGGCCGTCGGCAACCCTGACCTCAGCGTCGCCATCCCGTCCGTGGAGGACCACGCCAAGCTGGGGCGGCGCAGCCGCTACCAGGTGGCCTACCTGGTCTGGCGGGACGGCGCACTGGACCGCGTGATCCTGCCCATCCAGGGCGCCGGCATGTGGTCCATGCTTTATGGCTACGTCGCAGTCGAGTCGGACCTCAGCACGCTGGCCGGCGTGATTTTCTACGAGCAGAACGAAACTCCGGGCCTGGGCGACCAGATCACCCAGGATTACTGGGAAAGCCAGTGGGGGGGCAAACAACTGTTCGACGAGACCGGTGCGATGCTGTTTCACGTCGCCGAGGGGCCCGTGACGCCGGGTTCGGCGGCGGCGGATTTCCAGGTGGACGCACTGACCGGCGCCACGGTCACCGCCAACGCGGTAACCGCGCTGATGCGGTACTGGTTCGGCCCCGACGGCTACGCGCCGCTGCTGCAACGGCTGCGTGAGCAGCCGCCGGAGCCGCCGACCGCGAACCGGGCTGCGGGCAAGGGGCAGGAGACCTGACATGACCGTCAAGCACCCACTGACCGATCCCCTGATCAAGGAAAACCCGATCACGCTGAACGTGCTGGGGATCTGCTCGGCGCTGGCCATCACCAATTCGGTGACATCGTCGCTGATCATGAGTGCCGCCCTCACCAGCGTCCTGCTGGTCTCCAACGCGACCATCAGCCTGGTGCGGCGGTTGCTGCCGTCCAGCGTGCGGCTGATCGTGCAGATCACGGTCATCGCCTCGGCAGTGACGGTGATCGACCAGTTCCTCAAGGCCTACCTGCCCGATGCGGCCGCCAAGCTGAGCGTGTACGTCGCGCTGATCATCACCAACTGCATCGTACTCGGCCGCGCCGAGGCGGTAGCCATGAAGGAGGGGCTGGGGACGAGCCTGCTCGACGCACTCGGCAGCGGTTTCGGCTACAGCCTGATCCTGATCACCGTGGCGATCACCCGCGAGCTGATCGGCAAGGGCACGCTGATGGGATTCACGATCCTGCCGCTGGCGCAGGAAGGTGGCTGGTACTACGAAAATGCCCTGGTCATGCTGGCGCCCAGCGCCTTCTTCATCATTGGCATCCTGATCTGGGGCATCCGCAGCTGGAAGCCGGAGCAGAACGAGAAGCCCGACTTCGAGCCGCTGCCCCTGCCCAAGAGGGAGAAACGCTGATGGACGACTTCTTCGGCGTCTTCTTCCGCGCGGTCTTCCTGGAAAACCTGGCGCTGGCCTATTTCCTCGGCATGTGCACCTTCCTGGCCGTGTCCAAGCAGGTCAAGACCACGATAGGCCTCGGTGTCGCCGTGATCGTGGTGCAAGCCCTCAGCGTGCCGCTGAACAACCTGATCTACAACGGCCTGCTGCGCCAGGGCGCGCTGGCCTGGGCCGGCCTCGGTGAGCTGGATTTCAGCTACCTCGGCCTGCTCAGCCAGATCGCGGTGATCGCTGCCATGGTGCAGGTGCTGGAGATCATGCTGCATCGCTTCTTCCCGGCCCTCTACCATGCGCTCGGCATCTTTCTGCCGCTGATCACGGTCAACTGCGCCATTCTCGGCGGCTCCTTGTTCATGGTGCAGCGCGACTACGGATTCGTCGAGAGCATTTCCTACGGCCTGGGTTCGGGCTTCGGCTGGGCGCTGGCGATTGTCGCCCTGGGCGGGCTGCGGGAGAAAATGCGCTACAGCGATATCCCGGCCGGGCTGCAGGGCCTCGGAATCACCTTCATCACCTCGGGGCTGCTGGCGCTGGGCTTCATGGGCATCGCGGGGATCAAATTCTGATGCTGGAGATCCTCTATAGCGTCGTGGTTTTTTCGGGCACCCTGGTGGCGATCGCGGTGGTGATCCTGTGGGTGATCGCGCGCATGGTTCCCCAGGGCGACGTGCACATCCTGGTGAACGGCGAGCGCGATGTGAAAACACCGACCGGCAAGAAGCTGCTGGGCGTGTTGGCCGACGCCGGTATCTTCGTGCCCTCGGCCTGTGGCGGCGGCGGGACCTGCGGCCAGTGCCGGGTCAAGGTGTTGAAAGGGGGCGGCGATTTGTTGCCCACCGAGGCTTCGCTGATTTCGAAACGCGAGGCGCGCGAGGGCGAGCGACTGGCCTGCCAGGTCAGCGTGTTTTCGGACCTGGAAGTGCACGTCTCCGACGATGTCTTCGGGGTGAAGAAATGGGAATGCACGGTGCGCTCTAACCGCAACGTGGCAACCTTCATCAAGGAACTGGTGCTGGAGCTGCCGGCGGGCGAAACCATGGATTTCAGGGCTGGCGGCTATGTCCAGCTCGAGTGTCCGCCGCACGACCTCAGCTACGCGACGATGGATATCGATCCGGTCTTTCGACCGGACTGGGAGCGCTACGGATTGTTCGAACTCGAATCGCATGTCAAGGAGGCGACTACACGCGCCTACTCGATGGCCAGCTACCCCGAGGAAAAGGACATCATCCTGCTCAACGTGCGCATCGCCACGCCACCGCCCGACAAGCAGGGCAAGGTGCCGCCCGGCGTCATGTCATCGTACATTTTCAACCTCAAGCCGGGCGACCGGATCGTGGCCTCCGGGCCTTATGGCGAATTCTTCGCCCGCGAGACCGACAACGAAATGGTGTTCATCGGCGGCGGCGCGGGCATGGCGCCGATGCGCTCGCACATTTATGACCAGCTTAAGCGGCTGCACAGCAAGCGCCGCATGAGCTTCTGGTACGGCGCCCGCAGCCTGCGCGAGGCCTTCTACGTCGAGGAGTTCGACGAACTGGCGGCGCAATACGAAAATTTCACCTGGCACCTGGCGTTGTCCGAGCCGCTGCCCGAGGACAGCTGGAGCGGGCCGGTCGGCTTTATTCACGAGGTGCTGTACGAGCACTACCTCAAGGACCATCCCGCACCGGAAGACTGCGAGTACTATCTGTGCGGCCCGCCGCTGATGGTTGGCGCGGTCACGCATTTGCTGGAAGACCTGGGCGTGGAAAAGGAAAACGTGCTGTTCGATGACTTCGGAGACTGATGCATGGCGCTGTTCCTGGGTACGCTGATCATCGTCATCCTGTGCTGCCTGGCCATGGGCATCGGCCTGCTGTTGCATGGCAAGCCGCTGGCCGGAGGGTGCCGCGGTGGAGGCTCGGCGATCGCCAGGTGCGCCGGCTGCCCGCACCGCGAACATGGCGAACAGGCTGAATGCCCCAATCGAGGAGAACACTGATGCCGAGATCAATGCTGGTCAAGGACCACATGGCGACCGAAGTGGTCACGCTGCACCCGGGAATGGAGATCCTGCGGGCTGCGCAACTGCTGATCAGTTGCGACATTTCCGGCGCCCCCGTGCTGGACCAGCACGGTCGCCTGACCGGGGTGCTGACCGAGCGCGACTGCATGAAGGTCGCTCTGCAGGCCGGCTACCACGGTGAGCCCGGCGGGCTGGTGCGCGATTACATGACTGCCGACCCGGTCGTGGTCAGCCCTGACGACACCATCCTCGAAATGGCCGAGCGCTTCATCAAGGAAAAGTACCGGCGTTACCCGGTTCTCGACGGCGGCCGCCTGGTCGGCGTGATCAGCCGCCGCGACGTCATGCGCGCGATGGGCCATCATTACCCGGCGTAGAAACGTGCATGCGAGCGATCCTGGTCAGCGGGCTTTAAGCCTCGCACCTGGATCACTCAAGCTGCGTGGTGGTCCTGAAAAACGTCAACTGAAAGCCTGAGCCCAAGGCATCGCAGTAATTTCTCCAGGCTGTTTATCTCGGGATTGCCTTGCTCGGATAACAAGCGGTAGAGGTTTTCCCGGTTAAGGCCCGCTTCGCGGGCGATTTGGCTCATGCCGCCTTGCGCCCCAATGACATTCTTGAAGGCGACATTACCTGAGTCTGCACGATCACAAGTCATGCCTGTATCCTGAAATTACTCGGCAGGCTGTGAGAATTCAAAGCGACTGATGCCGCTGATTGGGGGGGCGAGAGCAGTGGCGGACGGAGCAGGCCCCGGGCCAGGACAGCCTCACGAAAACCCGGTCGCTCTACTCGGATCGCTGGTTGAACAGCGGGCCCCCGGTTAACCCGGCGTGTACCAGATCGGCGAGGTGTAGGCGCGCTCCTGGATGTCCACCGGCGCACCTTCCGGAATCTTTACGCCAAACACTTTTGCATCGTAGGTCGTCCAGCGCGGGGTCGGGATCTCCATGACACGGATGTAGTAGAAGGCGCGCTGCGCGGGATCGAAATCCTCGTCGGTCCAGAACACCTGCAGGAACGGAGCGCCGATGGCGTTGGTATAGCTGGCGTCGGCTACGTTGACGGTGCTGCCGACCGGCGGCAACTTGCCGTCCTTGCCTGCTTTCCGGTTGCCCGACCAGGCGATGTCGTACACCTGCTCGCGGGTGGTTCCTGCGGCGTCGGTCCAGCCCTTTACCACCTGCACCCGGTCGAGATTGGCGCCTTCGGGATCCCGCACCGCGCGGATCAGGAAGCCGGGCTTGCCGCCGGCGGGGGCGCCTTT
>JAPHSB010000469.1 GCA_026193295.1 Lysobacterales bacterium | reverse complement strand
TCGCGGTGGATCTCCGCCATCGACTCGCTGGTCTTGTCGGTTTGTACCGGCGCGTAGACCAGGAACGGGCGCTGACCCTCGGCGTCGATCAGCAGGGAACGGGCACCGTAGGACCAGTGCTTGTCCTCGCGCAGGTTCATGTTGATGCGCGCGTTGAAGCTGCCGCCAAGCACTTCGTTCATCGCCTCGATGGCGATTTCCTCATCGTTGTTTTTCGGCGGCGCGACGTGGCCCGCGAAAATCACCGATTGTTCCGACTCCGGCCGGTCAACCAGGTACACGGTCGGCTCGGAACGGGAGCCGACAAATTCGATGTTCTTCTGCGGCACGTCACCGCTCTTCCAGCGCTTGAACTGCTTCTCCAGCAGCGGCCGCAACTCGGACTGAGTCGCATCCCCGACCACCACCAGCGTGGCGTTGTTTGGCTTGAAGAACGTCCGGTGGAATACCTTCAGGCTCTCCGTGTCGATCTGCATGACCGATTGCTCGGTCCCCGACCCGGTCAAGGGCATACTGTAGGCATGGCCTTCGCCGTACAGCAGTTTCGGAAAGACCCGCAACGCCATGCCCACGGGCTGCACTTTCTCCTGGGCGATCGCCGCCAGTTGCTGCTTCTGCAGACGCAGGTAGTCTTCTTCCGGGAACGTGGGGTTGAGAATGACGTCGGCAAACAATTCGAGCGAGGGCCCCAACTTCTCCTTCAGCGCCGACATGGATACTGTCGACACATCGAGGTTGGAACCTGATTCCAGCGTGGCGCCCAGCAGGGACAGTTCATCGCTGATCTCGAGGGCCGTCCGGCTCTTCGTGCCTTCATCCAGCATATCCATGGCCAGGTTGGCGGTTCCGGGCTGGCTGAACTGGTCAGCGGCATAGCCGGCGTTGATCAGCATGCGCATATTGACGACCGGCACCGCACTGCGCTGGGCCAGAACGACCCGTAGACCATTGGAAAGCTCGAACCGTCCAAAATCGTCGAAGCTGACCTCGGGAGCCGGGCCCGGGCCCGGAATCGCTGAGCGGTCGACGTTGTCCTCGGTGGTCGTGTACTCGTCGAAGGGATGCACTTCCATGATGTACTGACCCTTCGCCATCCACTTGTTGGCCACCGCCTTGATATCCGACGCGTTGGCTGCTTCCCAGCCGGCCAGAGTGGTCTGGTAGGCGCCCGGATCTCCGAGATAGACCTCGTTCCGGGCCAGGATATCGGACTTGCCGCCGAAGCCGCCGACCCGCTCCGCACCGCGGATGAACCCCGCCTTGCGAGTGGTTACGATGCGCTCGATCTCGTCAGCCGTTGGGCCCTCGGCCAGGAAGCGGCTCACCTCCTCTTCGATGGCCGTGTCCACCGCCGCGAGGTCCTGGCCCGGCATGGCCGTGGCTATGACGCCGAAAAGCCCCGCAATTTCGAGCGGAAAAGCGAAAGCAGCTACGTCAGAGGCTATCTGGTCATCGAAGACCAGCCTCTTGTAGAGGCGCGAGGTCTTGCCCTCGCTCAGAATGCCCGCCACCAGGTCGAGATTGGTAGCCTCGGGATGCCCGATCTCCGGCATCTGCCATATCTTGTAAATGCGCGCCTGGGGCACGCGATCCTGCATCGATTGCCGGTGCACGCCCGTAACGTCGGGAATCCAGGTCTGCTGCCGGATAAGCGGCGGGCCTGCGGGAATGTGGCCGAAGTAATGTTGGACCCGTTCCAACACGTTCTGCGGTTCGATGTCGCCGGCGACCACCAGCACCGCGTTGGCAGCGCCATAATAATCCCGGAACCATTGCTGCACGTCTTCCAGGGAAGCGGCCTCAAGGTCCTCCATATAGCCGATCACGGACCAGGAGTAGGGGTGCCCTGCGGGGAAAATGTTCTTGAACGCCGTCGTGAAGACCTTGCCGTAGGGCTGGTTCTCGCCCTGCCGTTTCTCGTTCTGCACCACGCCGCGCTGCTCGTCCAGGCGAGCCTGGTCGATCGCCCCCAGCAGGTGGCCCATGCGATCCGACTCCATCCACAGGGCCATGTCCAGGGCGTTCTTGGGCACTTCCTGAAAGTAGTTGGTGCGGTCGAAATTGGTAGTGCCGTTCATGCCGGTGGCGCCGACCCGGTCGAAGGGCTTGAAATAGTCGTCGTTGTAATGCTCCGAACCGTTGAACATCAGGTGCTCGAACAGGTGCGCGAAGCCGGTCTTGCCCTCCTTCTCGTTCTTGGAACCGACGTGGTACCAGACGTTGACCGCCACGATCGGCGCCTTGTGATCCTCGTGTACGATCAGCGTCAGGCCGTTGTCGAGTACGAATTTCTCATAGGGGATTTGGACTTCCTGCGACTGTGCGGCGCTGATGCTGCCGAGCAGAAAGGCGGCAACCAACAGAAGGTCGAAGCGTTTTTTGAGTTGCATGGATATCTCACTCATCTTCATAGGGAAAAACATCATAAGCCATCCGGTTTTTGGACCAAGCGGCAACCGTATCAGGGTGTACGGCCCGCCGCCAGAGATTCGTCGCGGGACTTGCGGCCCGTCGGCCGCGCCCGCACCCGCTTGCTGAAACGCGCCCAGGAATTTTTAACGTCAAAACCGATGGCATACAGGGCCGGCACCATCAACAGCGTGACGAAGAAAGCGACGAAAACGCCGGAAACCAACGAAACCACGATGGGAATCAGAAACTTCGCCTGGATGGAGCGCTCAAGCATCATCGGCGTCAGGCCGACAATCGTCGTGGCGGTTGTCAACATGATGGGACGGAAGCGGATTACGCCCGCCTCGACAATGGCTTCCAGAGGCTTCATGCCGCGAGCCCGCAGCCGGTTCGTGTAGTCGATCAGCACCAGGTTGTCATTGACCACCACACCCGCCGCCGCCGCGATACCGAAATAGCTGAAAATGGCCAGCGTCATGTTGAGTGCGGCATGACCATAAATTGCACCAACGAACGCGTAGGGCATGGCCACCATGATGAGCACCGGCTGCCAGTAACTGCGGAAGGCGACCGCCAGCATTGCATACATCACGAAGAAGGCGATCACGTAGAGGCCGGTCACCTCCTTGATGAATCGCGCCTCGCCTTCGGCCTGACCCACCGGCCCGCGCTGGATGCCCGGGTACCGTTTCTCCCAGTCCGGAAAGAAGTTTTCGTCCAGGTCATCCATGATGTCCTGGCGGATGTTTTCCTTGAGATCGGCCGACACGCGGGCGGCGCGGTTCCCGTTCCAGCGCTGGATGCGCTTGATGCCCGGCGCATATTGGAGCTCGGCTACCGACAGCAGCGGGACCTCGTGACCCTCGGCCGTGCGCAGGCGGAAATTCTTCAGGCTTTCGATCGAGCGCCTGGATTCCAGCGGGTAGTGCACCATGACTTTAACGTCCTGCCCGGCGCGCGGCAGGCGCTGCACCTCTTCGCCGTAGTAGGCCTGGCGGACCTGGGTGGTGACATCCGACAGGGTCAGGCCCAATTTCTTCGCACCCGGCTTCAACCGGATCTGAATTTCATCGGAAGCGCTTTCGACATCGTTGCGGATGTCGTACAGGGCCTCGTAGCTGTGCAGGTGTTCCTCGAGGTCATCGACTGCGAGACGCAGGACTTCCAGGTCGGGATGGCGCACGGACAGTTCGAAATCGGGATCACCGTCATTGTGCGTGTAATCGACGGACACTTCCTTGGCATCCGGCACGTCGCCCATCAGCTCACGCAGACGGATAGCGGCCTCCTTGGCGCTCATGTCGCGCACTTCCGGCGGCGTCAGCTTCACGATGGCCAGCACGCTGTCGCGACGTGAGCGCGTGTACCAGTTTTCGATCAACTTGCCGGAACCGGCGGTTCGTTGATCGACCTCGTCTACCAGTTCGCGCTCGGCAGCCTGCAGTTGCGCCAGAATCTCCAGGGCTCGACTGTACGGCGTGCCTTCGGGGAGGACGACATTGACGATGACTTCGTCTGATTCCATTTCCGGCATGAAGGCCTTTTTCACCCAGCCGGTGGCGAACAGGCCAAACCCGACCACCAGCATCGTCATGAAGATGCTGAAGGTCAGGTAGCGCCGGTCGACCGCGAACTGTGCAATCTTGCGGTAACGATTGTGCGCGAAATGAATGATGCTGTCCGATATCCCTTTCTGAAAATGGCCGAATCGATTCAGCGACTCCATCTTGCGAGGCATCATGTGGGCCAGGTGAGCCGGTAGAATCCACAAGGATTCGACCAGGGAGAAGATCAGCGCCAGGACTACCACCCAGGTGATGTGGCGGGTGAACTCACTGGTGGAACCGCTCAGGAACACCCAGGGCAGAAAGGCCATGATCGTGGTCAGCACCGCGAAAATCACCGGCTTCGCCACCATCTGTGCCCCGGCCACGGCCGCGTCTATGCCGCCACCCATGTGCTGGGACTCGGTGTGAATACCCTCGCCCACCACGATGGCATCGTCCACGACGATGCCCAGGACCAGCAAAAAGGCGAAGGTAGATAGCATGTTGAGGGAGACCCCGAGGGACGGCAGCAGTACGAACGCGCCCGCGTAGGCCGTGGCGATGCCCACTCCGACCCACAAGGCGACCACCGGCCGCAGCGTCAGCATCAGGAAGAGCATGACCAGTGCGAGGCCCTGTACCGCTGACTTGCCGATCGTTTTCATGCGGCTCTTGAAATCCACCGCATTGTCCGTCCACAACGTGAGCCGGGCGCCATTCGGCAATGTCGACTGGCGTTTTTCGATCCACTCCCGGATGGAGTCGGAAGCCTTGACGATGTCCATCGTCTCGGTAGTCATGACCTGTAACAGCACCGCAGGCTCGCCGTTCAGCGTGGCCAGTATTGGCGCGTCTTCGAAACCGTCGACAACTGTTGCGACGTCTCCGACCCGCAGGGTGCCGCCGTCCGCCGTCTGGCGAATGACGATGTTCGCGAATTCAGCTTCGGTATCCGCCTGAGCACGTACTTTCAGCTGATAAGTGCCTACCTCGGTGCGCACCGAGCCCGAGGACTGGTTGATCGAGGTGTTCCTGATGGCGGTGGCGACCTCGTTGAAACTCAGCCCATATCGCCGCAACGCTTCTTCGCTCACCTGGATGGAAACTTCTTCCCGGCGCACGCCGAACAACTGGACAATTGAAATGGCTGGCAGGACGGCCGCCTCGCGGCGCAGTTGCTCCGCCAGCCGTTTCAGTTCGCGCTCGCCGAGATCGCCGTGCACGGCGACGCGGATGAACTCATGCCGGTTGACCCACTGGCGGACCTGCGGCGGCTCGATGTCGCGAGGCAGGGAGGGAATCGCGTCGACGCGCAACTTCACATCGTTCATGAACTGCGTGAAGTCGACCTGTTGTTCGGCCAGGATGTAAACCCCGCCGTAGCCTTCGGCCGATGTCGAGCGGACCCACTCGATGGAATCGAGGTCGCTGACCGACTCTTCGATGCGCGCGACGATCTGCTCCTCGACTTCCTGCGGCGCCGCACCCGGCCAGGACACCTCGATCTGCAGCCCTGGAAACCGGACCTGCGGGTCCATTTCGCGCTCCATCCGCGTGAAGCCGATGGCGCCGGAGACAAAGATCCCGATCATGAGCAGGTTGGCGGCGACGGGATTCCGGGCCCACCATGCAATCAGATGATTCATCCTGGCTCTTTCCCGGGCCTGTTCAGCTTTGCGCCCGGCCAACGATGGGCTCGACCTTCATCCCATCGACTGCGTTCGGCAGGGTTGAAGTCACCACCCGCTCACCCGTTTCGACGCCGCTCGAGATCACCACGCGTTCTTCCGAAGTGGACAGTACCTTGACGGTCCTTATTTCCAGGCGATTTTCCGCATTGATCACATACACCGTGTCCTGGCTGCGCAGTGCTACGCGCGGCATGACGTAAGCCACCTGTTCGGTCACACCCTCGATTTCCGCGCTGACGAACATCCCGACTGCAAGCGGCATGCCTTCGGATGCCGCCAGCCCGTAAGGGTCAGCCACTTCGGCCGTCGCATAGATGAGGCGCGTGCGCGAGTCGACCGCAGCGTCGATCCGAACGATGCGACCCTGCCAACTGTACTCTCGGGCGCCCATGGCAGCAGTGAAATGGACCGGGGGAGCAGTCGCGGAGACGTCGCTCGTATATCCCAGCGGCAGGTTGAGTTCGGCCAACTGGCTGTCGGTCAGCGGCAACCGAACCTCCACGGTGTCGATGGAGAACACCCGCCCCAGTTTCGTGCCCGCCACCACATACTGGCCGATGCCGACGAAACGCTCGCGAACGCGTCCCTGGAACGGCACTCGGATCTCGGTACGCTCAAGGTCGAGCCGCGTCTTTTGCAGGTCGGCCCGGGCCGAGCGCAAGTTGGCCTCGGCTCCGGCGACCTGGGTCAGATTGAGCGCGAACGGGGTGGGTTCCTGATCCTGGCGCCCGTCGCTCCACTCCTCCTGCTTGATCCTGGCAGTGGCGAGCTGGCGCTCCAGTTCGGTCTGCGCCTCCGCCACCCGGGCTTCGGCGTGAATGGCGGCCAGCCGATAATCGGTATCGTCGATTTTCAGCAACAGCGTACCGGGGCCAAACTCCGCACCTTCGTTGAAACTCTCGGACAAGGCCACGACCCGCCCGGAGACCTGCGGAACCAGGTCGATTTCGATCTTCGGCCGAACCTCACCCTGGGTCCTGACCGCAAGGGTCACGACCTCCGACCGCACTTCATCGTAGTGCAACGAAATTGGCCGCGCCTCGTCTTCTTTCTTTTCCGGTTCAGGCTTGGCGGCTATCAATATCTGGACGATGACAAACCCCACCGCCAGGACCAGCACGGGCGCGGCCAGCTTGAGCAATTTTTTCACGATAACGCCTCTCGGTCGGATCGACACGAACCGGGCCGGCTACACTTTTTTCGACACTGGCCGGGGCGAATGTATCCGGTCGCTTTCGCATCGGTTCGAGCATGTTGTGCGGTATATGACACCACATGCGCTGCGGCAGGACATGAGCCATTAGTCAGGTTTCGTGATCTTTATCAAACGGCCCATTCGGGCCCGGATCCAGAGGCTGAACCAGCCGTTACTCGAAATCGAGGAACAGGGTCAGGCGCAAGTAGACGTCCGTTTGCGGGCGCAGGCCCTGGTCATTGCGGTCATAGGCGGTGACCACCGCGTTCGGGGTCAGCGCCAGGTGCGGATTCAACCGGAATTCGATTCCGGCGAACACCATCGTGGCCCGGGCCGACGGGTCCATCGGCAGGTAGGAAATGCTGTCACCCCTGGGGCTCGGCTCCAGCAGGCGGTCAACGCGGCCGAAAACGCTGGTGCGGCCGCCCATCCGGCTCACGACGAAAGCGGACGCCAGTTCGAGAGGTGGATCTTCCTGTCGGTCCTGGTTGGCGTATTGCAGGCCCCAGCGCCAGCGCTCGGCCTGCCAGGCGACGAAAGCCTGTACGGTCGACCGGTCGTGTGGGCCCTCGAGCGCTTCGTAATCCGCGTAGAGGTCAACGGTCCAACCCGCGGCCGGCTGCCAGCCCACGGCAGCCATCCAGCGTTCCCGGTCGTTGCTGTCGCCACCGAATTCGACAGGGGCGCCGTACATGGCGCGGTAGCGGAGGGTTCCCGCCGCGTTGAGCGGACCCTGCACGGCGAGACCCGTATCCCGGCTGGCCGAGCCCTGCAGATCCATCGGCGTGCGTGCAAGGTAGCGCATGTCCCAGATCGACTCGATCACGTCAAAGGTGGGTGTGGACGACAGGCCCAGCAAGAGCTTGTGCCGGCCCACCTTGCGGCCCAGGTAGAGATCCTTGACCTGCGTATCGAAAGTGTAGGTCTCGAATTCACCGGACTGGTTGAGCTCAAAGCGCAAGCGACCGAACCAGTTCTCGCTCAAATCTGTGTTGAAAGTCAGGTAGCCACGCCGCAGGACCACGCCGGTGGCGCCGTCACCCACCTCGCTGTGATGACTCGGTACGTGGTAGGCATCGCCGAACAGCAGACAGCCGGCGCGGAAGGTGGGATAGTCGTCCGCACCGGCGGCGTATGAGGTGCACAAGAGCACCGCTGCCAGGCAACCCGTGAGGAACAGCCTGGACACGCGGCGCCCCGATCAGAACTCGGCGCCTATACCGATCACCAGCGTCGTGTCCGAATTCTTGGCGTCCGCGGCCGGCTCGGTTTCATAATCGTAGCGCAGCGACAGGCTTGCGTAGATGTCATCGATGATGTCGTAGCGGAAGCCCGTGTTGGTCTTGAGGATCGTGTTGTTCACGTCATAAAACTGGTAGGAGATCGTGTCGTTGTGGAAGAAGCTCAGGTCACCGCCCAGGAAATCATGCTCGTAAATCAGCCGCCAGAGCCCGACCGCGCCGCTCTCGGGGACACCGGAGATCTTTTCTTCCGACCAACCCACGCCAGCGCTGAAGGTCAGGAACTGGTGGGCATTGTCTATGAGATCCCGGCCGATGATGGCGCCGATGCTGTAACGATGGTCCAGTTCGCGGATCGGGTCTCGTTCGTAACTGCCCGTCACACCCGTGTACCAGGGCTCGTTGAACATCCAGTTGTATTCGTAGCGGAACAGGTCCTGCTTCTTGGTCTGAATGCCTTCGGTCTCGTCACGGCGGATGGTCAGGTCGGCCAGGTGCCGGTGATCCCCCAGCTTCAATCGCGTGTCGGCGAACACCAGGGTATTCTTGCTGTCGGTATTGCCGCTGTTGATCGTGGTGTTGAGTTCGGCATGGGATACACGGTCGTACCACTCCGGGGGCTCCTCGGCCTCCTCGAGGTCCGCCAGGCCCACGTTCATCGGCGAGCCATCGACCAACAGAATCTGCTCGCCGGCGTCGCTCACACCTGCAAACTGGGCCTTGATTTCAGAGCCGTCCTTCATCTCGATCTCGAGGATCTTCTCGTTCTCGATAGAGGACACCTCGTCCAGGGCCACTGCGAACTCGTCAGCGTAACTCGGTTCGATGTAGATGTCGCCATCACTGATCTTCGATATCGAACCGGTGATCACGTCGCCGTTCTTCATGATCAATTGGTCGGCAGACGCGACGCCAGGCAGCACGCACGGTAGTAACAGAAAACAGGCGCCCAAGACGCGCCGGCTGAGGATGGTCATGGTTTCTCTCCGGTTGATTGCAGATCCGCATTGCAGCCCCCTGATCGGTCCGGTGGCGGCAAAGCTCGGCATTATAGCCGCATCCGCGACGGTGTTCGATGGCTGCATCATTGCGAAATGATGCACACAGGACCAAAAATAACAGCTGGTACGTGGTGCTCAGCGAAATCAAGGGCTATGATCGGTTTGCCGGGCAACAGTCCAACCGTGGCCTGGTCGCCAGATTAAATCCAGGTATCCGATTTTTTCCACTTGAAGTATGGACCCACTCTCATGAAAAAAGTCGCTATCGTCACCGGCGCCAGCTCCGGTATTGGCACCGCTGTCGCAGAACTGTTCGCCCGTAACGGTTTTCAGGTCATGGCTGCGGGCCGCGATGCAAAGCGGCTGGCCGCAATTGTCGAAGGATCGGGTGGGGTCATTCCCTGGACCGGCGATCTGACCGAGCGACAGGCTTGCGAAAAGCTGGTGCTGGATTGCGTCGGGCAATTCGGGCGCCTGGACGTGCTGGTCAACAACGCGGGGATCTACCTTCGGGGCGATGCCAGCGAGACCCGCGAGGAGGACTGGCGCAGGACCCTTGCCGTGAACCTCGATGCACCGTTTTTTCTCAGCAAAGCAGCCTTGCCTCATTTGCAAGCGACCCGCGGCACGATCATCAATATCGCATCGGACTGGGGCCTGCAGGGCGGCAAAAGAGCGGCAGCCTACTGCGCCAGCAAAGGGGGCCTGGTGTTATTGACCAAAGGCATGGCGCTGGATCATGCTGCGCAGGGTGTTCGCATCAACGCGGTCTGCCCCGGTGACGTCGACACACCCATGTTGGTGACGGAGGCCGTTCACGATGGCCTGTCACACGCGGAAGCACTGGAAAAATACGGGCGGGACAGCCCCAGCGGAAGGGTCACGCGGGCGGACGAGGTCGCCGCCCTGGTGCTCTACCTGGCCTCGGACCAGGCAGCGCAGATCACCGGCGCGGCGATTCCGATTGACGGCGGCAATACCGCCTGAGCCACATACTTCCGGAACCGGCACAGCGGAGCAGGGCAGGATCACCTGATGCTGTGCGTAGTAGGGAACGGGCGCGTCATTGTCGATGATCGGGAGAACCACCAACAGCCGTGCGAATTGCTGATCATACCGCGCAACCGCAGCCACAAAGACTGGGCCGAGGACGACGGCCCCTGGTCCCGCTTCTGATCAGAGTGCCTTGAACACAGCTTCCAGCGTGTCCTTGGCGTCGCCGAACAGCATGCGCGTGTTCTCCAGGAAGAACAGCGGATTCTGTACGCCCGCATAACCTGTGGCCATGCTGCGTTTGAGCACGATGGTCGTCTTGCCTTTCCAGCACTCGAGCACCGGCATGCCGCCAATCGGGCCCTCGGGATCCGTCAATGCCGAAGGATTCACGATGTCGTTGGCGCCGATGACGATGGAGACGTCGACATCCGGGAAGTCGTCGTTGATTTCGTCCATCTCGAAGACGATGTCATAGGGCACTTTCGCCTCCGCCAGCAGCACGTTCATGTGGCCGGGCATGCGCCCGGCCACCGGGTGGATGCCGAAGCGGACGTTAATTTTTTTGCCGCGCAACGCTTGCGTGATCTCGTGAACGATGTGCTGCGCCTGGGCAACCGCCATGCCGTAGCCGGGGATGATCATCACTTCCCTGGAGTCATTCAGCAGTTCGGCCGTCTCTTCGGCGGAAATGGGCACAACTTCACCCTGGTCCTCAGCTCCTGCCACCACGGTGCCTTCACTGGTTCCGAAACCACCGGCGATGACCGCGAGGAACTTGCGGTTCATCGCACGGCACATGATGTAACTCAGGATGGCGCCGCTGGAGCCGACCAGCGCACCGGTCACGATGAGCAGGTCGTTGCCCAGCATAAAGCCAGTCGCCGAGGCCGCCCACCCGGAATAGCTGTTCAGCATGGAGACGACTACCGGCATGTCGGCGCCACCGATCGCCATCACCATGTGGATGCCGAACAGGAGCGCGATGGCGGTCATGATGATCAGGGGTATTACGCCGCCGCCTGCCGCCGACTCCTGCACGAAAGCGTAGCCGAAGTAAAGCGCGCCGATCAACAGGGCCAGGTTCAGCCAATGCCGTGCCGGCAGCGTGAGAGGCTTACCGCCAATGCGGCCGGACAGCTTGCCGAAGGCGATCACCGAACCGGAAAACGTCACCGCACCGATCAGGATGCCAATATAGGTTTCGATATCGTGAATGGTCAGCTCGACGCCGGTGAAATGCGCCAGCCGCCCCGGGTCCATGAAGTTGGCAAAACCCACAGCCACTGCCGCTGCACCCACCAGGCTGTGCAGGATGGCGACCAGTTCCGGCATCTGGGTCATCTGCACGCGCCGCGCGGCGATGATCCCGACCGTGCCGCCGATGAGAAGGGCGACGATCAATTCGACGTAAGCCTGAGAGACGATGCCCCAGATCGTGGCCGCCAGCGCAATCGCCATGCCGACGATTCCGTACCAGTTGCCGCGACGGGCCGTTTCCTGGTTTGAAAGGCCACCCAGCGCGAGGATGAAGAGGATGGTCGCAATGATGTACGAAACCACCATAATTCCGTTGAATTCCATGACGACCTCCCTACTTCCTGAACATTTCGAGCATGCGCCGCGTCACGGCGAAACCACCGAAGATGTTCACGGCGGTGACCCCCACGGTCGCGACCGCAATCCACTTGATCACCTCGGTCTCCGAACTGATCTGCATCAGGGCGCCAATCACGATGATGCTCGATATCGCGTTCGTGACACTCATCAGCGGTGTGTGCAAAGCCGGCGTCACGTTCCAGATCACCATGTAGCCGACGAAGCAGGCCAGCACGAACACGGTGAAGTGCGACATGAAGTCCTGCGGCGCGACCGAGCCCAGGCCCAGCAGCGCCAGGCCGGCGATCACCATGCCGATGATCGGGCCGAGCACCGAGGGCTTCTTCTTTTCAACCACCGGCGCGGGCGCCGGCTTGGCCTTGGCCGGGGCCGCCGAGAGCTTGGGCGCCGGCGGCGGCCAGGTGGTCTCGCCGTCCTTGCACACCGTCGCGCCGCGAATGACCTCGTCCTCCATATTGACGACGATCTGGCCGTCTTTCTCCGGTGTCAGGTCGGTCAGCAGGTGGCGCAGGTTCGTCGCGTACAGCTGACTGGACTGGGCGGCCAGCCGGCTCGGCAGGTCCGTGTAGCCGATGATGGTCACGCC
>JAPHSB010000288.1 GCA_026193295.1 Lysobacterales bacterium | reverse complement strand
TGATACCGACCGCGACTACCTGGTCCGAAGCATCGGCCAACGCAGCGCAGTCAGCGAAGCGTTCTCCGTGACTGACGTGTTGTCCATCCCTGCAGCTGAAGCTCAACCAGGCTTGTTTACCTGGATACTCCCCCAGAAGCTGAATGAGGACTTCGCCTTCCTCCTGCAAGGGGATGGTTTCCAGGGCAAACAGGTCAGCCGGCGTATCCGCGAGGATGTCCATGCGCGCTCGGTGGAAGTCCAGTAGGGCCTGGCGACCAATGTCATAATTGCCATGGTACTCGGAGCCGTCATGCAGGCATGCCCCATACGGACCAATGGAGGCGGCAATCAGCGGGGGCAGCCGACCCACGCGATTTTCCGGAGATGACCAGAACCGCTCGCGCGCATGCATCGCCAATTCCACCGACAATCGCATCAGCCGCTCGGCCGGTCCACGATCGAATCCCGCGCGCTCGAAGCCGCTGAAACTGGCCTGGTAAGTCGCCGTGGCAATGAAGTCGGCGCCGGCAGCGAGATAATCCTGATGAACCTGACCTATCAGATCAGGCGCCTCGGCCAGCAGTCTGGCAGACCACAGGAAGTGATCCAGGTCGGCGCCGCGCTGCTCCAGCTCGGTAGCGAGCCCACCGTCCAGGATGGCAAAGCCTTGCCGTTCAATACGCGATTCGATGAGGTTGGTCACAAGGATAGATTAGCACCACTCTGCACCTGCCGAGCATGAAGCGCTTTAGTTCATGCGGCGAATCTGCTTCCTTGGTGGTATAGTGCGCAAGCCATTCGGCGCAACAACAAAATCCAAGGAGAAGTCTATGCAATTCAAATCGTCAATTCTTGCTTTACTGTTTTTACTGGTCTCGCAGACCGCGCTGGCCCAGCTTGATCCCTGGACCGACTACGATGTCAGCAAGGAACTCTGGAACATCACCCTTATCAAGGTTCATCCCAACATGGACGATGACTACCTCGAGGGCATCAAGGAGACCTGGGTAGCCTCGAACGAGGTCGCTAAGGAACTCGGCCAGATTGAGAGTTACCACATTTTTCGCAGCGAGCTGCCGCAGAGCGGTGACGTCAATCTGTTCCTGGTCGTCAAGTTCGCCGACAGCAGCCAACTCGAACCCAACAAGGAACGCTACGACGCTTTCATGAAGGCCTGGGGCGAAGCAAGGCAGCAGAAGAACCGTGAAATTACAAAGAATTACCCCGGCATGCGCGATATCACCGGCGAATACCTGGTGCGTGAAATCATCATGAAGTAACGATACGATCAGCTTGGACAAAAGCCCGGCTTGGCCGGGCTTTTGTTTGTCTTTCGTACGGGTCACAATGCCCGTGACTTCTCAAGATCGAGGTGTTGTTTTGCGTTCGCTTGCGCTCCTGTTGATGACCTGTTGCCTGCTGTTCCAGCATGCGCCTTTGCGCGGTGCAGATGGCTCAGCAGGTGCAGAAACGTTCGATGGCGTCGAAGCAATGCGGACCCTCGCCACTGAATTCTTTGAGTGGCGCCAAGTGCAGCAACCGGCAACGGGCGACGATATTCCCCGCGTCGAACGGCCGGACGGCTGGGTTCCGGATGTCTCGCCTGATGCCCTGGAGGCCTACCGCCTGCGCTACAAAGATTACCTGCGCGTCATCGACGGACTGGACACCCGCGACTGGAACGTCGCCTCGCGCGTCGACGCTCGTTTGCTGCGAGCCGCGGTCCAGCGCGTGCATTGGGAACTCGACATCCTCCAGGCTCCGCACCGCAACCCCCTGTTTTATCTCGACCAAACGCTGGGGAGCGTGTTCGAGCTGCTGATCGTCTCGTCGCCGATGGACGGGCAGAGGGCGCTTAATATCCTGCTGCGGCTGGAGCAGATCCCCACCACTCTGGATTCGGCGCGAGACAACCTTTACCGCAGCGTACGGCCGTTTGCCCAGGCCGCGATCAAGTCGCTCGCGGACATCGAGGATCGCATGCGGCGCCTCGAGCACGCCCTGACGGCACTGTTCCCCGCAACGCTCCATGAACGTCTGGAAAGTCCGCCAGGACTGCAAGCAAAGCACTACGGGACTATTCCGGCTGGCTGCAAAGCAATCTCGAAAGCATGCAGACCGCGTTCGCCATCGGCCCCCAGAATTACCAGTGGTTCCTGGCCAACGTGGCCCTGGTTCCCCACAGCCCCGAGCAACTCATGGCCCAGGGCAACCAGGCCTCGAACCGGGCTGTTGCCTGGGAGACCCTGGAGCAGAACCGCAACCGCGAGGTCCCACCCTTGCCGGTTTTTGAGTCCGCCGAGCGACAAATCCAGGCATCGTTCCTCAAGGAGAACGAGATCCGCGCATTCCTGGAGTCAAAGGACCTGATGACCGTGCCGGACTGGTTGATGCACTACCGCAACCGCCTGATGCCTGCTCATGTGGAACCCCTGGCCTTCATGGGCGTCACCGACGACCTGACCTCGGAAACCCTGCTCGACGAGGACGCCTACAGCTACATCCGCGAGCCCTCTGATACCCTGCCCTACTTCGCGCTCTCCGCGGCGCGCGACCCGCGACCACTGATCATCCACGAAGGCGTGCCGGGGCACTATTTCCAGCTGGCGCTGTCATGGGCCAATCCCAACCCCATCCGGCGGCGTTACATCGACTCCAGCGTGAACGAAGGCATTGGTTTTTACGTGGAAGAACTGCTGTTGCAGGCCGGGCTTTTCGACTTCAGTCCACGCTCACGAGAAATCATTTACAATTTCATGCGCTTGCGGGCGCTACGCGTCGAGGTCGATATCCGCCTGGCCATCGGCGATTTCACGATCGAACAGGCCGCGGACTACTTGGCCCGTGCAGTGCCGATGGATCGCGAAACCGCTTTGGAAGAGGCGGTATTTTTTGCCTTCAACCCTGGCCAGGCCATTTCCTACCAGGTCGGCAAGCTGCAGATTATGCGCTTTCTGGCCGATGCGAAGCTCGAGCGCGGTGAAGAATTTTCATTGCGCGAGTTTCACGATTTCCTGATGCGGAACGGCAACGTACCCATCGCCCTGCAGCGCTGGGAGTACCTGGGCAGCGACGACGAGGTGTTGCGGCTGGACGCGCTGGGCGGCAAAGCAGTCACCGTTCCCCAATAAAAAAGCCCGGTTCCAGTGACTGAAACCGGGCCTTGGAAGCCTGGAGCGGGAAACGAGACTCGAACTCGCGACCCCAACCTTGGCAAGGTTGTGCTCTACCAACTGAGCTATTCCCGCGGAGGATGGACATTGTAAGGGAAACCCCCTTTGTGTCAACACCATGGCGGTATATTTATGGCACAATACCGCTTCTTCGAAACAGGTGAGGGCCTATGGCCAAAGAAGACGTAATAGAGATGGACGGCGTGGTTACCGAAACCCTGCCCAATACCATGTTCCGGGTTGAACTCGAGAACGGACACGTGGTTACCGCGCACATCTCGGGGCGCATGCGCAAACACTACATCCGCATCTTGACGGGCGACAAAGTCAAGGTCGAACTCACTCCGTACGACCTCTCCAAGGGCAGAATCACCTACCGCACCAAGTAGGGGCGGCGTAAGCCGCGATCCCGTGTCGCGTCCTGCATTCTCCGAATTGAGTCGATCCTATTTGCTTGCGGCCGGTAACGCTTTCGTTTCCGGTTTCAGGGGCTTCACCTTCAGGCGAATGTTCGTTTCGCCGCCCTTGCTGGAAACCTCGACTTTAACCTCACCGCCCTGAGCCAGGTCTCCGAACAGCAAATCATCGGCCAGCGGCCGCTTGATCTTATCCTGAATGACCCGCTTCATGGGCCGGGCGCCCATCTTGGGATCG
>JAPHSB010000253.1 GCA_026193295.1 Lysobacterales bacterium | reverse complement strand
GCTCAAAAGTCAGTTTGGGTCGGCGGTAACCGTTCTGACTATGACTTTTGTGGCATCTCCACCGTAGCTCTGGGACTCTCCGGTCGACCCCTGCGCAACGGTCCAATCCACATGGCGCAGAATTTGATGCTAAAGTAAGTCCAATTTTCAGACGAATTACGCTGGATGACATCAACTATGCAGTGAAAATTCCAGATGGGGACGGAGCAATGATCGAGAGAAAGAAATTAACCAACGCAATCACAATGGCGCTTGCTACTTCGGCCGGTTTGCTGTCAGGTTCCGTCATGGCCGAGAACGTCTTGGAAGAGGTCACGGTAACCGCCACCAAGCGGGTGGAGAACCTCCAGGATGTTCCGTTCGCTGTGTCGGCCCTCGGCCAGGAACAACTGGACGAACTCAATATAGCGAACTTCGACGATTACATCCGTTATCTTCCCGGTGTGAATTCCGCAGGGCGTGGCCCCGGTCAGTCGTCCATTTTCATACGCGGCATGGCGACCGACTCATCAGACCAGACTTCAATTGAAATCGGCGCTCCCGTGCCCAATGTCGCGCTGTACCTCGACGAGCAACCGGTAAGCTCGGGCGGTCGCAACCTCGACCTGTACGCTGCCGATATCGCTCGTGTTGAAGTGTTGCCCGGACCACAGGGCACCCTGTTCGGCGCCAGTTCAATGGCCGGCACCATCCGCTTGATTACCAACAAGCCTGTGTACGACGAGTTCCACTCGGGATTCAAGGCCAGCGTCGCCACGACCAAGAGCGGTGATCTCAGTAACAGCGTGGAAGCCTATATCAACTGGCCGCTCATCGATGACAAACTGGCGATTCGTGGTGTCTTCTACAACGCCGTCGAAGGCGGCTACATCGACAATGTCTACGGCGAGAATGCCTACACTGCCGCCGACGTGGGCTTTCCGGAAGGCGCTGAATCCACGGTCGTCAACAACCTGCAGTTCGTTGAAGAAAACTTCAACGATGCGGTTTACACCGGTGGCCGTGTCAGCCTCAGTTATGCGATCAACGACGACTGGGAACTGTTGGGTCAGTATATGTTCCAGACCCTGGACGTGGACGGTGTGTTCGACCACTCACCGGAATCCATCCGTGACATCCCTAACGTTCAGGCCGGCAGCCGGGTGGTCGGTGATTTACAGGTTCAACGCTTTTTCCCGGACTGGCTCGATGACGAGTTTCAGCAGTTCTCGTTGACTGTGAACGGCCGCCTCGGCGCCCTGGACCTGCTGTATGCGGGGTCCTACCTCGATCGCGAGGTCAACAACAGTTTCGACTACAGCGGGTACACCCAGATCGGTACATATGGTTATTACTACTTGTGCCAGCCAAGCTATACGCTGTGCGGCGACCCGACCCAGGGCGTGATCGCGTTCATCCAGAACGAGCGAACCACGCATGAACTGCGTATCTCCTCGTCCGAGGGTGAACGCGTCAATTTCGTCGCCGGTTTGTTTTATGACGATATCAAGACCATCGTCGACACGAATTTCTATGTCGCGGGATCAACCGGGTTTTTCGCACCCAACAGGCCCATTGCGGGATCGACCATAAACAACCCCGCTTTCCGTCCACAGGGCATCACCTTCATCAATGACGCGATACGCGAGGAAGAGCAGTTCGCGGTGTTCGGCGAAGTCACCTTCGACATCACTGACAAGCTATCGTTGACGGGCGGAGCCCGCTACTACGATATCGATTCCAGCCTGCGGGGTTCTTCCAGCTTCGCCAACCCTTGCGACTTCTCCTTACCCTGTGACGAATCACAGGACGACCCCGAAAATGGGCGAAATTACGATGAAATTCTGGCCGCTGACCTGCCATTGAAGGAAAGCGATACCATTCTGAAAGGAACGGTCTCCTACCGCCCCTTCGACGATACGATGTTCTTCTTTACCTACTCGGAAGGCTTCCGTCCCGGTGGATTCAACCGGACTGCAGGGGTGCCAACGACTTATTTGGCCGACGAGGCGACCAACTACGAGTTGGGTTGGAAATCCACACTGCTTGGCGGGTCCTTGCGTTTCAATGCGTCGCTGTACAAGATTTACTGGGACGGACTGCAGGTGGGCATCACGGATTTCGACATCTCGGTCATCACCTTTACGACCAATGCCGCGGATGCGGAAATCCAGGGATTCGAGGGCGATCTGACCTGGCTTGCTACGGAGGGCCTCACCCTTGCAGCCGCCTGGTCGTTCAACGACACGGAGATGAAGCGAGTTCCTCCGAATGTGTCGGACATTGCCGGCCCGGGCTCGCGCCTGGCCCTGGCGCCCGAAGTCCAATACCACCTGAGCGCCCGTTATGATTGGTCCGAAAACAAATTCGCGCCCTATGCCCAGTTGGTATACGCCCATACGGGCGACCAATACAGTTCGATCGTAGTGGACAATCGCTTCCTCCAGCAATCCTACGACACGGTGGATGCCGCCTTTGGACTTAACCTGGAGAATTGGTCGGTCGAGTTGTTCGGGGAGAACCTGACGGACGAGCGTGCCCAGTTGTTTATCAATTCGCTGGATACGGACTTGAGAATTACCACCAACCGGCCGCGAACCTTCGGGCTGAAGGTCCGTTACGACTACTGACTGGCCCGGGCCAGCGACCCATGACGGAAACCGATGCCGGGCAACCGGCCGATGAAATCCCCGACGCCGTTTCCGAGGCCCGGCGGTTGCTGCAGGGCGGCAAGCTGAAAGCAGCCCTTGCGCTAGCTGAAGCCGAACTGCTCGATAAGCCGGAGAACACCGAGGCGCTTTACATCCAGGCCGTCACCCT
>JAPHSB010000512.1 GCA_026193295.1 Lysobacterales bacterium | reverse complement strand
CGACCAGGTTTTGCGCCACCGCGACGGGCCGCACCATGGAGCCGTGGCCGCTCTGCACGATGGCGCGGCGGAACAGGCCCTGCGCCAGCGGCGAGACCACCAGGTTGGCCAGCGACATGGCGCCGGCCGACTCGCCGGACACCGTCACGTTGGCGGCATCGCCGCCGAACGCCGCGATGTTGTCGCGCACCCACTGCAGCGCGGCGATCTGGTCGCGCAAGCCGAGATTGGTCGGTACCCCGGGTATGGGCAGAAAGCCTTCCACACCGAGGCGGTAGTTGATGGTGACGCAGACCACGCCGCGCCGCGCGAAGGCGCTGCCGTCGTAGACCTCGGCGCTGCCACAGCCGCCGGTGAAGGCGCCGCCGTGGATGAATACGAGCACCGGGTGGCCCGAGCCCTCCCGCGGCGCCCAGATATTGGCCAGCAGGAAGTCGTCGCCCTGCTTCGAGCCATCGCCGACCAGCGGCGCGATGTCCAGGCCGGGCAGCAGTTTTTCCATTTCCTCGGCCGACGGCACCGGCTGTGGCGCCACCGGGCCCATGCGCGTGGCGTCGCGCACGCCGTCCCAGGCCGTGTACGGCTGCGGCAGGGCGAAACGCCGCTCGCCCACCGGCGGCGCCGCGTACGGGACGCCGAGGAAGCGGCGCACGCCCTGCGCGAGGCTGCCGGCGATGCGGCCGCTTCCGATCGCGACGACCGGCCCGGTGGCGCTCGTGCTCATGGCCTCAGAAATAGGCTCCCACGCGGATGCCGATGCGGCGGCCGGCGCTGGTGATGCCGAGGTTGTTCACCAGCGGCCCGGTGAACCCGGCCGAGGTAAGCAGCGACTTGTCGATGTACGACTCGAAGTAGATCTCGTCGGTCAGATTGGTGCCCCACAGGGACACGAACCAGTTTTCACGCTCCCAGGTGATGTTCGCGTTCAGCGTCGTGTAGGCCTCCAGTTCCGGGAAGTAAACCGTGTCCGCCGTGGAGCCGACGCGGTCGCCCTTGCCGATCACCGTGGCGTCGAAACGAAGTTCGTCGCCGCCCAGCGGCACGGTGTAGCTGGCGGTGCCGAAATAGGTGTAGTCCGGCAGGAACAGGATGCGGTCGGTCGGCAGCGTCCGGCCGGTGATGGCCTGGTACTGGCTGTCGTCGGTGATGCGGGCGTGCAGGTAGGTCACGCCGCCCTGCAGCATGAAGCGGTCGGTGGCCTGCCAGCTGCCTTCCAGTTCGACGCCGTAGCTCTCGACGTCGCCCGTGTTCAGGTTGACGGCGACAAAGGTGCCGATTTCAGTCGGGGCCAGCGCGTTCTGGCCGATGTAATCGCTGTAGTCGTTGTAGTAAGCCGCCGCGTTCAGAGCCCAGCGGCCGTCTTCGCTCACCAGCTTGCTGCCGATTTCGTAGGTCCAGACCGAGTCGCCTTCGTAGATCGGGTTCGGCGCACCCGGGCCGTTGGCGCCGCCGCCCCGGAAACCGCGGGAAACGGAACCATAGGCCATCAGGCTGTCCGAGACGTCGTGCTTGAGGGTGACCCGGGGTTGCCATTCGTCAGCCGTGTAGGTGGTTTGGAAGCCGTTGATGTTGTTGGTGGTTTTGACTTCCTGGTCATCGAAACGCAGGCCGAAGGACAGCTCGGTGGCTGCCGACAGATCCCAGAACAGGTTGCCGAATACGGCCCAGGAGGACAGGTCGTTGGACTGCGAGGCCGGCACGCCGAAAACGCCGAACAGCGGCAGGTCGGTCAGGTTGGCGTTGGTGACGTCCGAGGTGTTGGCGAAAACGCCGATCAGCGTGGAAATGTTGTCGGACCAGCTGGTATCGAAACGGAGCTCGGCGGTCTTGGTGCTGGTGTCGTTGCGGCCGTCGCGGGTGCGCGCAAAATCGACCGGGCCGAAGTCGGCGTCGCCGTCGGCCTTGCCTTCCTTCTTGTCGTAAGCCAGAACGGCCGTCAGCTCGGTGTCGATCGCCGCCAGGTCGAATACGCCCTTGAGGTTGAGGCCGTGGTAGTCGTAGCGGGCGATGCTGTTCAGGTTGAGCGTGACGTCCTCGCGGTAGTCGGTCGGTCCGGCCGGATTGGCGTACGCCGTCTGGCTGCCCTCGACGCTGTCGAAATAGGCGTTGAGCGTGATTTCGGCCGCTTCGGCTGCGTCCCATACCAGCGTGCCGTTGACCGAGCGGTGGTCCAGCGGGCGGGCGTCGCCGCCGGCCAGCAGATTGGTCGAGAAGCCGTCCTCGCTGTGGTACGAAGCGGCGATGCGTCCGTACAGGCTGCCCTCGATCATGGGCCCGCTGACGGTGGCGGCCGCGGTCTGGTAGCTGTCCGGATCGGCCCACACGCCCTCGACGCGGGAGTAGAACTCGTCGGTCGGCTTGCGCGTGATCACGTTGAT
>JAPHSB010000480.1 GCA_026193295.1 Lysobacterales bacterium | reverse complement strand
TCACACGAATACCTTGCGGACCGTGATCGATCGCCATTGCCTTGGCCATCACGATCAGACCACCCTTGGCAGCACAGTAGGACGCAGCACCGGAGCCTCCAAGGATTCCCCATCCGGAACTGGTGTGGATGATGGAACCGCTGCCGTGCTCGATCATCGACGGCAAGGCGTATTTCGACATCAGGAAAGCGCCCTTGAGACTGGAATCGATGGTCTCGTCCCACTCCTCCTCGGTGCATTCGGGTATGGTTTTGGGGTGAAACACACCGGCGTTGTTGAACAGGATATCGATCTTGCCGAAACGCTCGAGCGTCTGCTCAACCGCGTTACGGCAATCGTCAGCCAGTCGCACATCGGAACGAATGAAGATGGCCTCGCCACCGCTTGCTGCTATCTCCTCCACGACCTCCTCTCCGCGTCGGGGATTGCGCCCGGTGATGGCGACCCTGGCCCCTTCCCTGGCAAAGCGAATCGCCGTGGCACTGCCAATGCCCGAGGTACCGCCCGTAATCAAAGCAACCTTTCCTTCCAACCTCATTTGTTCATCCTCAGATCGTAAGTCATTCATTTCCAATCGCCCGAATGCTGTCCACGCTCAGAACGCTAGTCGTGGGTCCATTGGCTGCACAATCCGCCGGTGGTTTCCGCCCCATCCATGACATACACCTGCCCGGTCGCGAAGCCGGCATCCTCGGACGCCAGGAATGCGAACAGCGCGGCGATCTCCTCGGGCCTGGCATGCCGCCCCAACGGGATCTTGCGGTTCACCGCTTCCAGCATCGCATCGCTGTACTCGGCGCGCTGCATCGGTGTAAGCACGTAACCCGGGGAAATGGCATTCACGCGGACGGCCGGAGCCAGCTCCAGCGCCATGGCGTAGGTCAGCGCAATCACGCCACCCTTGCTGGCGCTGTAGTCCGCATAGTGCGGGTAGCCGGTGGACCCTGCCGTCGAAGCGGTGTTGAGGATGACGCCTGAACCCTTTTCCGCCATGTGCCGCGCGGCGGTCTGCGCCACGTAGAACACGCCTTTGAGGTTGACGTCCAACACCCTGTCCCACTCCTCCGGCGTGATGTCGAGAAAGTCATGGCGGATGCTGATGCCGGCATTGTTGATCACGATGTCAACCGATCCCATGCATTCGATCGCCTCGGCAAACGCAGCCTGCACCTGTTCCAGTCTCGATACATCGGCATCGATCACCGCGGCCAGGCGCGGCAGCTCGCGCCTGACGCGGGAACGCGCGTCGGCGCTGTGATCGAACACGCAGACGGCGCATCCCTCTTCCAGGAAGCGCGCCGCGGTGGCCTGGCCGATGCCGCTGGCTCCACCGGTTACCACGACGTTCTTACCTTTCAATCCGCGCATCGGGCGCCTCCTCGCTGGTACGGTACTCAATGGCCACGAACAACAACGAGTGCCGGGCCTGGGCCGTCATTATTGCGACTATCGGGCGGTTTCACAAAACGGACATTCTGTGGACGGTGCATTCGATCCCCGGGCACCCCCTTCCAGGGTGCGCCCAGTCGCAGACCGGTTTTAGGTGTGCGTGACATGCTAAAGTGCCGGTCAAGCCTTTTGCTGGAGCGATAACCGCGGTCCAGGCTTGCTGGGGAAAATTGCGCAGTGGCATTCAATCCAGTCATCACCGAGCTGACGACAGCTGCCACGGACATTGTTATTGCCTTGGTCTCTCTCACTTGCGTGGCTTTGCTGAATCGATACCGGAGCGGGCATCGGCGGCGCGTGGGGATCTGGAGCTGGGTTTTCGGACTGCTGGCGTTCGCTTCCCTGCTCGGCGCCCTCGCCCACGGGCTGGACCTGGCCGCGACAACGCGATCCTGGCTGTGGCGTCCGTTGTACCTGTCACTGGGCCTCGTTGTGGCCATGTTCGTGGTTGGGGCGGTTTTCGACTTCCAGGGTGAGCGCGCGGCGCGAATTTCGCTGCTTCCGATGTTGGGCCTGGCCCTGGGCTTCTTCATGACCACGCAGATCGCGTCGGACTCGTTTCTGATTTTCGTCGCCTACGAAGCCGTTGCGATGCTGGCTGCCCTGTGCATGTACACCGTGCTCGCACTCAAGCGCCAGCTCGATGGCGCAAACATCATTGCAGCGGGCATTCTGCTGAATATCGTGGCTGCAGTCATCCAGGCAAGCGGTGCGATATCCGTGACGATCGTCGTGCCATTCGATCATAACGGTGTCTTCCACTTCGTTCAGATAGTGGCCCTGGCGACACTTTTCCGGGGTCTTGCGAAGAGTATGTCCTAACCGAATAGAAGGTGGGCCAGTCGTTCACAGCCCAAACGTGAGTCCCACTTGCAGCGACCGCCCTTCGCGCGGAAAGCCCAGGCGGTGCTGGTAATCCTCGTCCAGGAGATTGGCGACCGCGATGTAGCCTGCTCCCCAGGCAGCGAACGCCATGCTCAGCTTCATGTTCGCCACGAAGTAAGCGGGTATCTCCGTATAGACATCCTGCGTGTCCAGATCATAGAGCCCGCGCACGTAGATCCCGTTGAACGCCAACTCGAGGTTGTGACCCAGCCGACGGCGGTACTCCGCCGTCACGGTGTGCTCAGGGCGGCTGCGCAGCTGCCGGCTGCCGCCGTCAGGCAGGTCCTCGGCGGCATCGAGGTAGCTCCAGGAAAGACGCAGAAAGTCGAAACCACTCAGCCAGCCTCCACTGGCCGCCTCGAAGCCACGAAACGTGACGTCGTCGAGATTCAGATAGATGGAGCGTCGGTCCGGTCGTTCGATCAGGTCTTCTACCGCGCTGTTGTAGATGGAAAAATCCGTACTGAATCCAGGTCGATGTGTGAGGGTCACCCCGACTTCCGAATTGAGCGCGGTCTGCGGATCGAGGTCCGGGTTTCCGTAGCGGCGCCGGTACAGTTCGCGCAGCTTGGGGAAGCGGGTGCGCTCGGCCAGTGAAATGTGGAAGTCCAGGCCCTCGGCCGCGCGCCACGCGGCTGAGACCTGCGGGTTGAACACGCCGCTGGCGTCACCCACGCTGGTTTGTTCGAAATGGGTATAGATGCCTCCGGCCGCCAGCGAAATACGTTGGCTGACCCAGTACTGGTCTTCGACAGCCAGGGTATAGGTCAGGGTTTCGGCCTGGCTGGTGTCCTCCAGCTGTCCCTCGGCTTCATACTGGTCCTGCTGGGCGCCCGCCATCAGGACCAGGGTGTTCGATTCCGAGGTGTCGATGGTCGAATAGACCTTGCCGCCAAAGCCCGTATCCAGCGCCGCCTCGATTTCTTCGGGTTCGGTATAGCCGGCGTCTCCGTAAATGCCCAACTCCGAATCGAAGCGGTTGTAGTGCAACTTGAGGGCCAGCGGCAGGCTTCGAAAGCGATTGGAGAAACCCAAAGTCTGTCGGCGCGAAAGCAGGACCCGCTCGAAATCCGGCTCGGGCTCGCCGGCCTCGATGGGCAGGCCGCCCTCGGATTCCGCAAAGTTGTAGAACAGGCTGGCGTTGCCGATAGGCGAGCGCGGCGCGCTCAGATGCAGCACCAGGCTGTCGCGGTCGTAATCGGAGTTGATCCGTTTTCCGGCTGGCTGGTTGAGTTCCGGCTGATAATCGCCGGACAGCGAATAATCGTCCGCCTCCTGGTGCTGGTAGGAAGCGATAAGACGAACGGCCTCAAAAGCCTTGCCACCCTCGGCCCGGAACAACCGTCGGCTATCGGTGCCCAGTTCCAGCTGGCCATCCAGGAACCCGCCTTTCGGCACGGTCAGATCGGGCAGCACGTCGATAACGCCCCCTACACCGTTGGCCCCGTAAATGACCGAGGGTGCGCTCTTCATGACCTTGATCGACGCGACGCGCTGTAGCGCGAACTCGTTCAGATCGACCGCGCCCTCGAGGCTGTCGCCCAGCGGGATGCCGTCGAACAGGATCAGCAAATCGCGATCGCGAAAACCGCGTATCCAGGGTGATGCATCACCCGTGGTTCCGCCCACCAGCACATTGACGCCGGGGGTATAGGTCAGCGCGTCCGCCATGCTCAGCGCGTTCCAGGCCTCGAAGTCTTCCCGCTGCACTTCCCGCACGATTTGCGTAGGCGGCGCGTCGATCCTCTTGCCGATGACAGCGACGGTCGGCAGGGGAAATACCTGCTCCTGCTCCTCACTGGACGATTGTGTTTGAGCCACCTGCCCTTCGCCGTCCGGTGCAATTGCGGAAGGCTGCTGATCGGCTGCGAAGGTCGTACCGGGACTCGCAGCCGCCAGCCAACCTGCCAGCAGACATGCGGCAAATGGACATTTCCCCGTCATTCAGAAGTCTCTCCAAGTGCTTGTTTTTTGTTATTGTCTCACATGCTCGACCTGCATCTGTAGTCAGCCTCGACGAGCA
Organism: Lysobacterales bacterium; assembly: GCA_026193295.1. Lineage (GTDB taxonomy): Bacteria > Pseudomonadota > Gammaproteobacteria > Xanthomonadales > SZUA-36 > CALKKN01. The sequence goes on along the minus strand of JAPHSB010000480.1, from coordinate 1,617 downwards.
GCCAGTACAATGACCGCTCGATTGGAATCCCGGATACCCAGCCCGTATTCGCCGGCACCTGGAGGGCCCGCTTGCAGCTACTGATCTCTAGGCTTGTATACATCCTGGGCGTCCTGAGCCTGGCCACGGCCTGCCGGCCCGCGCTTGCGGCCGAGGCGGATTTTTTTGCAGGAAAGCGGCTGACCTACATCGTTGCCACCAAGCCAGGGGGCGGTTATGACCTGTATGCGCGCCTGGTCGCGCGTCATCTGCCACGGCACCTCGGCGTCAAAAGCGTGGTCATTCGGAACGTGCCGGGCGCCAGCCACCTGATCGGGCTGCAGCAGCTGTTCTCGGCCAAGCCTGATGGCCTGACGGTAGGTACGATCAATACCGGGCTCATCGTCAGCCTGAAGCATACATCGCTCGACTATGAGCTGAGCCGCCTCAGCTGGATCGGCAAAGCCGCTGCCGAACCGCGCGTGTTCATCGTGCCCGCCAATTCGCCACTGCAGGTATTCGAGGATCTTCGCCAGCGGGAGCAGCCGATCCTGGTCGCCACGTCGGGCAAGCTGTCCGCCGCCAACCTGGATGTCGAACTCATCGCCGAGGCCTTTGGTCTCCAGACCCGCAATATACATGGCTTTGCCGGCCCCGATACCGACCTGGCGATCATGCGCGGCGACGTCGACGGTGCGCTGGTGTCATTCAGTTCCGCCCACACCCTGCTCGGCAACGCCCAGGCTCGACCGTTGTTTTTCATAGGAGATCCGGGAGCGGTTCCCGGCGTTGAGGCCTTGGCTGCGGTGGCCCGCAGTGCCGGGGAGAAAATGGTCGCTGAGCGGTTAGTGGCCCTCTCGAAGCTGGGGCGTCTGTGCGCCGGCCCGCCGGGCATTCCGCCCGCACGGCTGAAGCAATTGCGGCAAGCCTACCTGAAAACGCTGCAGGATCCCGCACTGCTCGAAGAAGCGAAGCAGTTGCGTTTACCCATCGATCCGTGGGGCGGAGAGCGGGTCGCGACCGTTATTGAGCAACTCGAGTTGAATCGCTGACCATGACAGAGGGATTGATCGCCTTCATAGCCGACCCAATGCTGCTGGCGGCACTGTTGCTGGCGGTACCCTGCGGCCTGGTGGCAGGGGCGATTCCGGGTGTCGGCGGCAAGCTTTCCATCGTGATCGCCCTGCCGTTCCTGCTTGGCATCGAACCCCTGGCGGCGGGCGTTTTTCTGCTGGCGATGCACTCGGTCGTGCACACCGGCGGGCCCGTCCCCAGCATTCTGCTGGGCGTGCCGGGCAGTGGCCCAGACGCCGCCACGGTGCTGGATGGTCACCCGATGAGCCGGCGCGGCGAGGCCCACCGTGCGCTCGGGGCGGCCTTGAGCGCGTCGCTGGCCGGCGGCCTGATCGGCGTCGCTTTTTTGGCGGCATTCATTCCGTTCGCCGGCCCGCTGGTCAACGCCCTGGGCCCGCCCGAGCGCTTTCTCCTCACGGTCCTCGGCATTGCCTTTATCGCCTCGCTCAGCGACGGACGATTGCTCCGTGGCCTGGCCTCCGGCTGCATTGGTTTGCTGGTGGCCACCGTCGGCATGGACCCGATCAGCGGGGTCGTGCGCTATGCCGGTGACCTGCTGTTTCT
>JAPHSB010000272.1 GCA_026193295.1 Lysobacterales bacterium | reverse complement strand
GTGCGGCGACCGCATCGAGATCCAACTGCGGGTCGCAGCCGGTGCGATCGAAGCGGCGGCTTTCGACGGCGAGGCCTGTGCGATCTGCCTGGCCTCGGCTTCCATGCTGTGTGGCCTGGCGCCGGGGCAGGCAGTCGGCGCGTTGCTGGACTTGGGCGAAGATCTCCACCGGGCGCTGGATACATCCGTGGAAGAGGTTGCAGGAGCGGCTTCAGCCGCGATGGTTTTGGATGACAAGCAAAAGGGATCGCGGATGAATCCGCTCCTGCGTGAAGAATTGCGGCCGCTGCTGGGCGTGCGGCCCTTCCCCAGCCGGGTACGTTGCGCCACGCTGCCGTGGACTGCGGCCACAAGGGCCCTGTCGGACTGATTCAACCGCGCTTGAGATGGGTCATACCCGATACCCGGCGCGCGGCCTAAAGTGAGCCTGGGAGGTTACGCACATGGGCCTTTCGGCCACAGAAGCACCAGCTGCCGGCCCGTTCGGTGAACGCATTCTGGAGTTCGCGGCCCTGTGCCGTGAGATCCGGCACGCTTCGGAGTGCGCGGATGTGCGCCTGTGTGACGTCGCGGCCGGCCGTCGTCCAAGCCTCGAAAACCTGCACGCCTACCTGGCCCTCAGGGCACATGACCTGCGACCTCTGCAACAAGCCCTGGACCGGCTGGGCCTCGCAGCGTTCGAGCACGCGGAGCCGCACGTGCTGTCAACGCTCGATGCCATCCTGGCCAATCTGTGCCTGCTGGGCGGGCAGCAGCCGGATCCGGCGCTGCTTCCGCCTGGCAACCGCGCATTCGGCTTGGGGCAGGCGCTGCTGCAACGAAACACGGACCTCCTGTTCGGGCCACCGCCCGAGCGGCGGCGCACCCGCATCATGATCACCCTGCCCGACGAGGCGACAGAAGACCGGCTGCTGATGCAGGCGCTGCTGAAGGGTGGCATGGACTGCGCTCGAATAAACTGCGCCTACGGCGACCAGGCCGCCTGGTCACGCATGATCACGCAAGTGCGCGACGCAGAATCCGTGACCGGAAACGCATGCCTCGTGTTCATGGATCTGCGCGGGCCCAAGCTCCGCACCGGCCGCATGGAACTGGAGCCCGTCGTACTGAAAATCCGACCGCTGCGGGCTGCTGACGGAAGGGTGCTGCGCCCGGCCCGCATCTGGCTGACGGATTCGCCGCGGCCACAGCCCGAATCACTGGCCGCCGATGCGAGCCTGGTGCTGGATGGCGCCTGGTTGCGACAGGCGGCCGAGGGCGACCGGATTCGCCTGCGCGACGCCCGCGGCTCCAGCCGGAACTGGCGCCTGGTCGAAGTCAGCGGGAGTGGTTGCTGGGCCGAGTCCCGCAAAACGACCTATGTGGCAAACGGAACGGTGCTGTGCCTGCAGCATGAAAAAGGACACATCGCCGCAGAGACCACGCTTGGCAGCCTGCAGCCGCGGGAGAGCCGCGTCGCGATCCGGCCGGGCGATGCGCTCTACCTGGCTCGTGAAGATACGCCCGGCACACCGTCCATCCATGACCTCGAGGGCCGGTTGCTGCGCCCGGCAACCATTCCCCTGGGTATTCCGGAAGTCTTTCGCGATGCGCGCGTGGGCGAATCGGTCGGCTTCGACGATGGCCGCATCACCGGCGTGATCGAGCGTGCCGACAGCGACGTGTTGCAGGTCCGTATCCGGCACACGCGCCGGCCGCTCGAATGGTTGTCGAGCGACAAGGGTGTCAACTTGCCGGAAACGTCCCTGGACTTGCCGGCCCTGGCCGGCGAGGATCTGCGGGACCTCGATTTCGTAACGCGCAACGCCGATATCATCGGCCTGTCGTTCACCAACAGTGCGGCCGATGTCCGGTTCCTGCGCCAACGCCTGCAGGAGCTTGGGCGCGAAGACGTGGGTGTGATCTTCAAGCTCGAGACGCGCCGCGGCTGCGCCAATCTGCCCGAAATCCTGCTCGAGGCGATGACCCTGCCGAACTTCGGCGTGATGATCGCGCGCGGCGACCTGGCCGCAGAGTGCGGCTTTGAGCGCCTGGCCGAGCTGCAGGAAGACATCCTGCGGGTGTGCGAGGCGGCTCATGTCCCGGTGATCTGGGCAACTGGCGTTCTGGAAGGCCTGGCGCGGCGCGGGCATCCCGCACGTGCGGAGATCACCGATGCCGCGATCGCCCAGCGGGCCGAATGCGTCATGCTGGGCAAGGGGCCTTGCATAAAGCGTGCGCTTGAAACCCTCGACGCGCTCCTCGCAGGCATGCAGGAGCGTGCATACAAGCAGCAGCCTCTGCTGGGCGAGTTGCGGCTGGCGCAGCCGTCTGATTGATCCTGCTGGATCGCTGCTCCCACGGGGCGGCAAAAATAAACCGCGGCAGTCGCCTGCCGCGGCAAGACTCGATGGATGACATCAGTCAGTGGAGGGCTGGTTGTTTCTCTGGCACTGTGTAACCTCGCCTGTGCACACTCAATCCGCTGCCGTACCGGTTCCGCTCAGTTGCTCGCACAATGCAACATTGTCGTTGGCAATGCGCCGGATGGGCACCAGGCCGGAGCGTCCAATTGACGGGATGTCGTAGTACACGCTGCCGCTCATGCAATCATCGAATTGCAGCAGGATGGATCCGGCCGCCTGGTGCATGGGCAGCGGATCACCCATATCGAAAACCCCGCCGTGCGTGATATCGATCTCCAGATGGGCCTGACCGCCCGCGAACGTTCCCTGGGCGGTGATCCAGCGGTGCGCCGGGTCACCCAACCGTGCCTGGCAGGTTTCCCCTGGCGGCTCTGTTTCGTACGTAAACCAGCCCATGAACGCCATTTTCTGCTCCGGCAGGACGGTCAGGAAGAAGCCCTGCCCATCGGTGCCCGGGAAATACCAGGCGTCGTTCAGGCCCGCGTTCATCACAAACCCTTTGGACGGAGTCAGGTCGAAGTCGCCGACGATGTCATCAACGGCATCCTGGCTCATGAACTGCGCTTCGTACTCTTCACCCATGCTTCTGACGTGGCTGACAAAGGTCCGCAGGTGGTTACGGGATGCCGCCAGCAGATTGCTGTAGGCATTGGTCAGCGACGGTTTGTCCGTCTCTGCGATGGCCGCCTCGAGATCAAGAATATCCATTTCTTCGATGTAGCCGCCGGACAGAAAGGCGTCGAGCAGACTCGTTTCGCCCTTGGCAACCAGGTCGCCATAGAGCGCCGAAAAGTCACCATCGTTGAACACACCGGGCGGATTGTCACCCACAGGGTCCGCAACCTCGAATTTGTCGAGCATTTTCAACATGGCATCCATGTGATGCTGCTCGGACTGGGAGATGTTCAGAAAGACCTTGTACTGCCAGGTCTCGTACATGGCGGCATAGACATCCCGCGAAAGCTTTTCCTCTTCGCGCATCTGCAAGAGCGTGGCCTCTTCAGCCGAGGTGAGCGTACCCTCCCCGCCGGAACCCGGGCCCGGCCCCTGGCCGCTGGAAACGCCGCCCCACATCAGCGCGGCGCTCAGAGCAAACAATGAACAGAGCATTCTCTTCATGACGCTACCTCCTTGGACACTATAATTCTAGGGAGGGCGACCTTAATGGCAGATTAAAAACACCTGCCGCGGTACCTGCCGACAGCTGTTTTTTTCGAATCACAACACGATGCCTTTACGCCTGAAAATCGTGAAGGTTACCCACCGTTCGACGAACGGCAATCAGGCTTTCAGCACGCGGTCCTTCAACTTGCTGATCTGGTCGCGAACGCGGGCGGCTTCTTCGAACTCCAACAGCTCGGCATGCCGGAACATGCGTTTTTCGAGTTCGTCGATGGCCCTGGGAAGGGTCTGCGGCGTGACATCGGCATACTCGGCGCCCGCCTCCGCGACGCGGGTGGCGCGGCGTTCGCGGCGCCTGGTGTCTTCGTAGGCCCCCTCCATGATGTCGGCAACGTTCTTCTGGATGGTTTTCGGGGTGATGCCGTGCTCCTCATTGAATTCGACCTGCTTGGCCCGCCGGCGGTCGGTTTCGGCGATGGCGCGCTGCATCGAGCCGGTGACGTGGTCGGCATAGAGAATCGCCTTGCCGCGCACGTTACGTGCCGCGCGGCCGATGGTCTGGATCAGCGAGGACTCGGAGCGGAGGAAGCCCTCACGGTCGGCATCCAATATACCAATCAATGAAACTTCTGGCATATCAAGACCTTCTCTCAATAAGTTAATACCAATTAGCACATCGAATTCGCCCAGCCTGAGATCGCGGATGATCTCTACCCGTTCGACGGTGTCGATGTCGGAGTGCAGGTAGCGCACCCGCACGCCGTGGTCGGCCAGGTACTCGGTCAGGTTCTCCGCCATGCGTTTGGTCAAGGTGGTGACCAGCACCCGATCGCCCAGCGCGGTGCGCTTGTTGATCTCCGACAGCAGGTCGTCGACCTGGTTGCCTGCCGGGCGCACCTCGACCTCGGGGTCGATCAGCCCGGTGGGCCGCACCACCTGCTCGATGACGTCACCGCCTGAGCGGTCCAGCTCGTAGGGGCGGGGCGTGGCCGACACGAAGATCAGCTGTGGCACGCGCGCCTCCCACTCTTCGAAGCGCAAAGGCCGGTTGTCCAGCGCCGACGGCAGGCGAAAGCCGTACGTGACCAGGTTTTCCTTGCGCGAGCGATCGCCTTTGTACATGGCGCCGAGCTGTGGAATCATCACGTGGCTTTCGTCCAGCACCACCAGCGATTCGGCCGGCAGATAGTCGAACAGGGTCGGCGGCGCCTCGCCGGGGCCGCGGCCCGTCAGGTGCCGCGAGTAGTTCTCGATGCCGTTGCAGTAACCGAGCTCCAGCAGCATTTCCAGGTCGAAGCGGGTGCGCTGTTCAAGGCGCTGTGCCTCGACCAGCTTGTTCTGCTCGCGCAGCACTTCGAGCCGCTCCTTCAGCTCGGCGGCAATGGCCTCGGCGGCGTCCAGCACGACCTGGCGCGGGGTCACGTAATGCGACTTGGGGTAGACCGTCACGCGCGGCACTTTCTGCAGGATTTCCCCGGTGAGTGGGTCGAGCAGGCAGATCGAGTCCACCTCCTCGTCGAACAACTCGATGCGGATCGCCTGCGCCTCCTCGTCGCCGGGAAAGATGTCGATGATATCGCCGCGCACGCGGTAGGTGCCGCGGCGCAGTTCGAAGTCGTTGCGGCTGTACTGCATCTCGGCCAGGCGCCGCAGCACGGCGCGCTGGTCGATGGTGTCGCCGCGCGACAGGTGCAGCACCATGCTCAGGTACTGGCTGGGATCTCCCAGACCGTAGATCGCGGATACCGTCGCCACGATAATGGTGTCGCGACGTTCCAGCAGGGCCTTGGTCGCGGACAGGCGCATCTGCTCTATGTGCTCG
>JAPHSB010000046.1 GCA_026193295.1 Lysobacterales bacterium | reverse complement strand
TTCGACGTGGATATGCGCAACGTCAACCTGTACCAGGACCTCCGCGATGGCGTGCTGCCCCAAGGCCTGGAACAGTACCTGCCGCTGTTCCATGCACAGACGTCTTTCCTGCTGGACTATTTGCAGCAAGCCCCCGTGCTGGTGCTGCAGGAAGGCGTGTACGAAGCTGCGGAAGACCTGACGCGGCGCACACGCGAGCGCTGGGAGCAGCGTCGCTACGACGTGGAGCGGCCGGTGCTCGACCCGGAAGAGCTGTTTTTCACAGCGGAAGAATTGCGTTCCAGGCTGGACGGCTGCACCACGGTGTTGTTGCCCGGTTCCGAAACGGCGCCGTCCGGCGCCACCGAGTTCAGCAGCGAGCCACCGCCGGACCTGCACATCCATGAACGCGGCCGGGAACCGGCCGCGGCCTTGCAGGGCTTCCTGGAAGCGTTTCACGGCCGTGTTCTTTTCGCCGCGGACACAACCGGCCGGCGAGAGGTCCTGAGAAGCACGCTGGCGGCTTTCGGCGTGAGTCCGCAGCCCTGCGACAGCTTCGCCGAATTCCACAACTCTCACGTTCCCCTCGGCCTCGCCGTGCTGCCGATCGAGGAGGGCTTCATACTCCCTGGTGACGCCAGCCAGGGCTTGGCGCTGATCACCGAGTCTCAGCTGTTCGGCGGGCGTTCGCGCCCGAAGATAGTCCGCGGCGCTCAGCGTGGCGAAAGCGAGCGCGACCCGGAATCGATCATCCGCAATTTGACCGACCTCGCGGCCGGTGCGCCGGTGGTCCATGAAGACCATGGCGTGGGCCGCTACATCGAATTGCAGACGCTCGAAATCGACGGCCGCCCCGCCGAGTTCCTGATGCTGGAGTATGCGGACAACGACAAGTTGTACGTACCCGTTTCCTCGCTGCACCTGGTCTCCCGCTATACCGGCAGTGATCCGGAGACTGCCCCGCTCCACCGGCTTGGAAGCCGCCAGTGGGAGAAAGCCAAGCGCAAGGCGGCGCAGCAGGTACGGGATGTCGCGGCCGAGTTGCTGGACCTCTATGCGCGACGCCTCGCGCGGAAGGGCTTCGCTTTTCCGGTCGACGCCAAACTGTATGCGGAGTTCGCCTCAGGATTTCCGTACGAGGAAACACCCGATCAGCAGACCGCGATCGACGCGGTGCTGGCCGATCTCGAATCGCCCATGCCGATGGATCGCGTGGTCTGCGGGGACGTTGGCTTCGGCAAGACCGAGGTCGCTTTGCGGGCTTCATTCATCGCGGTGCAGGCCGGCCGGCAGGTCGCCCTGCTGGTGCCGACCACGCTGCTCGCTCAACAGCATTTCTCCACCTTCAGCGACCGGCTGGCGGATTGGCCGGTGCGTGTCGAACTGCTGTCGCGCTTTCGCACCGGCAGTGAAACCGGGGCGGTGCTCAAGCGCCTCGAGCAAGGCGCGGTCGATATCGTGATCGGCACCCATCGGTTGATTCAGAAGGACATCCGCTTCAAACGACTGGGCCTGGTCATCATCGACGAGGAACAACGCTTCGGCGTGCAGCAAAAGGAGCGTCTCAAGCAATTGCGCGCCGAGGTGGATCTGCTGACCCTGACCGCCACGCCGATTCCGCGCACGCTGAACATGGCCATGTCGGGCATCCGCGATCTGTCCATCATCGCCACCCCACCGGCCCGGCGCATGGCGATCAAGACCCTGATCACGGAATGGAACCGCGCGCTGCTGCGCGAGGCCCTGCTGCGCGAGTTGCAGCGCGGCGGCCAGGTATTCTTTCTGCACAACGAGGTGCGTTCCATCGAACGCATCGCCCGGGAGGTTCAGGAGCTGGCGCCCCAGGCCCGCCTGGCGGTGGCCCATGGCCAGATGCCGGAGCGGCAGCTGGAGAAGGTCATGGTGGACTTCTACCGGCAGCGCTACAACGTTCTGGTGTGCACGACCATTATCGAGAGCGGCATCGATGTACCCACCGCGAATACCATCATCATCAACCGGGCGGATCGCTTCGGGCTGGCGCAGCTGCACCAGTTGCGCGGCCGGGTGGGACGCTCGCACCATCGCGCCTACGCCTACCTGGTAGTGCCGGACCGGCGCAGCATGACTGCCGACGCCCGCAAGCGGCTGGAAGCGATCGCCTCGCTGGAGGAACTCGGCGCCGGTTTCACACTGGCTACGCACGACCTGGAAATCCGGGGCGCCGGTGAGTTGCTGGGTGTCGAGCAAAGCGGCCAGATCAACCAGGTCGGGTTCAGTCTCTACAGTGACATGCTGGCGCGGGCGGTTGCGGCGATGCAGAATGGGCAGGAGCCGGACCTGGAAGCGCCCATGCACCGCGGCATCGAGATCGAGCTGCACGTGCCCGCGTTGATTCCGGAGACCTACCTGGCCGATGTGCAGGGGCGACTTACGCTGTACAAGCGCATTGCCAGTGCCCGCGACGCGGCGGCCTTGCGGGAGTTGCAGGTGGAAATGATCGACCGCTTCGGCCTGTTGCCGGAGGCGACGAAGAACCTGTTCGCCATTGCTGAACTGAGGCTGCGAGCCGAGCGCGTGGGCGTGTCGCGGCTGGACTTTGGGCCGCAAGGCGGCCGCGTGGAGTTCATGGAGCAGGCGCAGGCCGATCCGGCCGCGCTGATCCGGCTGATCCAGGAGAACAGCCGGTCCTATCGCATGGACGGGTCGCGCGCTTTGCGGATTCTGGAACCGCGGGAAGACGCGGCGCTGCGATTCAAAGAGGCCGCGGCGTTATTGGAACATTTGTGTTCAAATGAATGATCAAATTCAATGCGTTACTTAATTTTATTAATCTTAATTATCACTATATTCCAGGGTCTGGAAACCGCTCTCGCGGAGGACAGCCGTTACCGCGTGGAGGTCATCGTCCTGACGCACCTTGGCCATGACCAGGAAGGACGCGAGGCCAGAAAACCGAATGATTTCAGTTCCGCGCTGGATTTTCTGCAACCGCCGGCCGAAGACACCGAAGGCGTCGAAGCGGCCGCGCCGCCAGCGGAAGTCACACCCTCACCCGTCGAGACAAGTGATGCAAGCACCGATGAAGGTTTGCTTCCTGTTGTCGAAGAGGATCCCTGGAACGTGGTGACGCACGTCGAGCAGATGGGGCCGGAAATGCAGGAAGCCTGGCGCCGTCTGCGCCTCAGCGGCCCGTTCCGGCCACTACAGTACCTGGCTTGGGAACAAGGCTCGAACCCGCCGTTCCCTGTTCTGCGTGTGCACGATCTCGAGACCGTCCTGGTCGAGGACCCCTGGGCCGAGGAACGTGCACTGCGAACTGCAGCGGAGGAATCCACGGTTTTTGGCGATACAGCCGCCTCTTCGGAGCAAACCGGATTCGAGGACGATGCCGCGGGGACCCTGCCAGACCCAATTGTCTACTACCAACTGGATGGCACTGTCAGCCTGACCCGCTCGAGATTCCTGCACCTCGCAATGGCCGTTGAGTGGCGCGAGCCGGTTTACGACGAAGCCATGGCCAACGCCCCGGCGCCCCTGCCGTCGATACCGGGTGAGCCACCGCCGCCGCCGCTGCCCTCCTCCTTTCTCATCCATCGCCTCGAACAGAGCCGCCCAGTGCGAACGGGGCGCATGGAGTACTTCGACGGGCCGGTTCTGGGCGTACTGGCCTGGGTAAGTGACATCAGCGATACGGTGGTTGTCGAAACCGTCGACTAGCGTTTGCAGTCAAGTAGGCGCTCGCTGCCATGTTCCCTGCCGAGTGCAGTACACTACGGAGACATCTCTGCTTTGAGCCAAAGGGAGCCCCCGTACCGTGAATCTCGAAAAAGTCGTCTTCGGTTTCTTCATTGTCCTGGCCCTCACCCTCAATTTCGGGTTTTTCCTGGGCGACATTGATAACCCCGATCATCACCATGCCATGGAACTCGGCGCGGCGCTGGCCGTCAGCCTGATCGCGACCATCATCAAGTTCGGCGACCGCTCGCAGATGGGCGCCATCCTGCTGGCCACCAGCCTGGTCGCCGACCTGCAGTTGCTGATCGCCGCTTTCTTGTGGACCTATGCCGCCCAGGTTTCAGACTCCGGCGTGACCAGCGAAGTCCTTGCCAGCATCGTCTCGTTGTCGGGTGGCGCCCTGCTAGCCAACCTGGTATCCGTAACGCTGCTGGTGGCTGAAACCATTACGATTCGCCGCTGAAGCCGCGGATGAACGACATCATCTGGCTCACGATGCGGCGCATGCGGACGCCGCTGGTTCTCATGATCCTGGTCTATTCCCTGTCAGTCTTCGGCATGGTGCTGGTTCCGGGGCAGGACGAGGCCGGTAATGCGTTCCGCATGAACTTCCTCGACGCGACCTATTTTGTCGCCATCATGGCCACCACCATCGGTTTTGGCGAAGTGCCCGCCACTTTCACCGACGCGCAACGCCTGTTGGTCTACATCATCCTGTTCCCCAACGTCATCGCCTGGCTCTATTCAATCGGCACCATCATCAGCCTGCTGGTCGACCCGCAGTTCCGGGCGGTGCTGGGGCGGTCCCGCTTCAATCGCCGCGTCCACCGCCTCAACCAGGACTTTTTCCTGGTTTGCGGTTTCGGCAATACCGGCCGGATGATTGTGCAGGGGCTGCTCAAGCGTGGGATCAGCGCGGCTGTGCTCGAGCAGGATCAGGATATCATCCACAGCATGGCGCTGGACGAGGACTTTGCGCACCTGCCGGCACTGGCCGGAGATGTCACGGACCGCCGCCTGCTCGATATGGCGGGCCTGGATGAAAGCATCGGGCACTGCCGTGGCGTCCTCGCCATCACCAACGATGACCACGCCAACCTGACCATTGCGATCACCAGCAAGCTGGTGCGCCCGGACTTGCCCGTGCTGGCGCGTGCCGAAACCCGCCGTGTAGTGGACAACATGGCTTCATTCGGCACGGATCTCACGGTCGATCCCTACGCGATTTTTGCCGAACGCTTCCAGCTGGCTCTTCAGTCGCCGGTCAAGTACCTGGTGCAGGACTGGCTGATCAGCGTGCCGGGGACACGGTTGCGGGCGGAACTGGATCCGCCGGACGGTCGCTGGATCGTGTGCGGCGTGGGTCGCTTCGGTTCGCAAATGGAGACGATGCTGGAACGGGCGAATCTGCCGTGCACGGTCATAGACGTTCACCCGGACCGGGTGGCGGAAAGGCCAGGCGCTGTGCTGGGCCGCGGCACCGAGGCCAAAACGCTGCTGGAAGCGGACGTGGGCACCGCGGTGGGCATCGTCGCCGGAACCGGTGATGACGTCGACAACCTGTCCATCGTCATGACGGCGCGCGAATTGAACCCCAATCTGTTCGTCGTGGCACGCCAGGAAAACTCACTCAACAACCAACTGTTCGATATCTCCGGCGCCGACCTGGTAGCCCGCCGCAGCCTCATCGTCGCAAGACGCATACTGGCGGTCGCAACCACGCCTCTGCTGCCGGTTTTCAACGACCACATGCTGGGCCAGGACGAACCTTTCGCGCAGCGTGTCAAACATCGCCTGGAAGCCGTTCTGGAAGGCTCCGCGCCCAGCCTGTGGACCCTCAACCTGGCCGGTGAATGGGCCAACAGTATTCGCGCGGCAGTCGGCGAGCGGGTAACCATTCGGTTGCGGCATCTGACCACGAACGCGCGCACCCCGGAAGCTGACAATCTTCCCTGCGTGTGCCTGCTGCTCGAGCGCGGCTCCATGAGGCTCTTCCTGCCCGGTCACGATGAAAAACTGCAGGAAGGCGACCGCTTGCTCTTTGCCGGCCGCGGTCGGGCGCGGCACGAGATGTTGTTCTCGCTGCGTGAGCCCACCGCCCTGGTCAGCCTGGCCACGGGCCGGCCGCAGCCACGCGGCGCGATCATGCGCGGACTGGCGCGCAAGAGGGCTTCCTGACCTTCGGATTCCCTAGTCCAGATCAGTCAGCTCGAATCGGTCGGCGTCAGACTGGAACGGGAACCGGGTCCGAATCTCCGCCACGGTCGACAGGTCCAGTTCGACCCGCCGGCAGCCCTCGGTATCGCCGAGATGCGCAACGCGCTCGCCCAACGGGTCATGCACCACGCTGCAGCCGGGGTACTGCATGCCGTTGCCGTCTTCGCCGACGCGGTTGACGCCGATGACCCAGGCCTGATTCTCGATGGCCCGGGCTTCCAGCAGCGACGACCAGTGCTGCACCCGCTTCGACGGCCAATTGGCGACCAATAACATCAGGTCATAGTCGTCCCGGTTCCGGCACCAGGCCGGAAAGCGCAGGTCGTAGCAGACCTGCAGGTTGATGCGCCAACCGAGGTGACCGACGATGACCCGCTTGCGGCCGGCGGCGTAACGGCGATTCTCGCCGCCAAAAGCGAACAGGTGGCGCTTGTCGTAGTAGTCGACCTCCCCGGAGGGGGTCACGAACAGCAGCCGGTTGAACCGATTGCCGTCCTCGCAGATCACCGCGCTGCCAGCCAGTGCACAACCCCTGTCTGCAGCCAGGCGCTGCATCCAGTTCACGGTGGGGCCATCCATGCCCTCCTCGGGCAGGTTTGCATCCCCGAGAAACCCCGTCGTAAAGGTTTCCGGCAATACCACCAGGTCCAGATCTCCGGATTCGGCGGTGACCAGCTGTTCGAGATGTTCGCGGTTGCGTTCCGGTTCCTGCCAACGCAATTGCGCCTGGACAAGTAAGGTGTTGAGTGTGGTCATAGCGTTCGATTCTAAGCTCCTTTGGGCTGCCATGCACGAGCAGCTATGCGACGAACAGGTAGTCCCGCCCCTCCTCCCTGCCCCGCTCTGCGAGGAAGTCACGGATCCTCGCGCGGGCGCCGGCCGCGCCAACGGCGACCAGTATGAAGTGGGCTTCGAGCTCGCCCACCCGGTCGACACTCCATACCGGGACGCCGCGCTTTTCGCCGCCCACCCGGCGCGGATGCACATCCAGGAAAGCACTTACCGCCATGCCTTCCGCGCTCAGCAAGTCGTGCATCAGTCGTCCGCTGGGCCCGGCGCCCCAGATGACGACGGAACTCAGCGTGGCGAGCCTGCCCCTGGCAAGATGATGCGCCTTGGCCGCCTGGAAGCGGGCCCACTCGTAACGGGGATTCTGCCGCGTCAGCCGCTGTCCATGTTCTCGCCAACGCAGCAGGACGCCGTCGGGCTTGCCCATACGCATACCGCTGCGGTCTGCCCGGAGGAACAGGTCGTAGTCCTCCGGCCAGTCCGGATCGCCATAAGCACCCAGCTGCTGCAGCGCATCGCGCCGGAACAATGCCGTCGGATTGGGGATCGGGCTTTCGATGAACAGCTCGCGCCGAATGGCCTCCGGCGAGCGGCAGGCATTCAGCCAGGCCTGGTAGCGGCGATTGCCGCCGGCTGGCGCTGCGCCGTCTGCTCCGTCGTCCACGAAGATTTCGACGCAAGCCCCGCAGATATCGATATCGGAATAGGTGCGAAGGTAGTGCAACTGGGTTTCCAGCCGCTCCGGCAGCGCGATGTCGTCGGCGTCCATGCGCGCGATGAATTCGCCTCGAGACTGCGCGAACCCGACGTTGAAGGCGCTGCTGACGCCACGCCCCGGATTGCGCAGGACCCGCAAACGCGGATCGTCACCCGGCAGCTGCCCGATACTGCCGTCGTCACTATGGTCGTCGACGACCAGCAATTCGAGCCGTTGGAAGGTTTGCGAAAGGATGCTGTCCACCGCCTGCCGCAGCCAGCTGCGGGCGTTGCGAACCGGCAGGATGACGGAAACGACAGGCGTCACGTCGTGGAACCGGTCACCCGGGCTCGCCCGGGCCGACATTGCGCGAGCTGCTCACATGCCGCCGGCAGTCGGGGCCTCGGGGCGCATGTAGGGGAACAGCAGCACGTCACGGATCGACGGCGAGTCGGTGAAAATCATGACCAGGCGGTCAATGCCCACACCCTCACCGGCGGTCGGCGGCATGCCGTATTCCAACGCGCGTATGTAGTCGGCGTCGAAGTGCATGGCCTCCAGGTCGCCCGCGTCCTTGCTCGCCACCTGGGCCCGGAAGCGTTCCGCCTGGTCTTCCGGATCGTTCAACTCGGAAAATCCGTTGGCCATCTCGCGCCCGCAGATGAACAGTTCGAAGCGATCCGTGACGTTGGGGTTTGCGTCGTTGCGCCGGGACAGGGGCGACACCTCGGTCGGGTACTGCGTGATGAAGGTCGGTTGCTGCAAGTGCGCTTCGACGGTGGCGTCGAAGAGCTCGGCCAGTAGCCGGCCCGGCCCCCAGTTCTTTTCCGTGTGAATGTGCAGCGCGCCGCAGGCCGAACGCAGAAAGTCTTCGTTCCAAAGGTCGGCGTCAGCCAGGGTCGGGTTGTAACGACGCACGGCGTCTTCGACGCTGAGCCGCTCCCAGGGTCCTGCAAAGTCGATCTCCTGCCCCTGGTACACGACCTTGGTGCCACCGGTGAGTTCTTTCGCGAGCCCGCTCAACATGGCCTCGGTGAGGTCCATCAGGTCCGTGTAGTCGGCGTAGGCCCAATAGAACTCGAGCATCGTGAATTCAGGATTGTGTTTCGTTGAGACTCCTTCGTTGCGGAAGTTCCGGTTGATTTCATAAACGCGTCCGAGACCGCCGACGATCAGCCGCTTGAGATAAAGCTCAGGGGCGATGCGCAGGAACATCTGCAGATCCAGCGCGTTGTGGTGCGTGACGAAGGGCCTCGCCACGGCACCGCCCGGGATCGGGTGCATCATCGGCGTCTCGACCTCGAGAAACTCGCGGCCCGCCGCTTCCATGAATGACCGTATGAACGTGATGATGCGAGAACGGGTACGGAAAACCTCGCGCGAATTTTCGTTCATCACCAGGTCTACGTAGCGCTGCCGGTAACGCATTTCGGTATCGGTCAAGCCGTGGTATTTTTCTGGCAGGGGACGCAGCGACTTGGCCAGCAATCGCAGTTCCTGCAGCCGGACCGAAAGCTCGCCTTTCTGCGTGCGCACCACGCGACCCTTGCCGCCGATGATGTCGCCGATGTCCCAGTGCTTGAATTGCTGGTACACGCCTTCAGGCAACTCATCCCGCTGCAGCATCAACTGGATCGAACCGCTGCGATCCTGAAGAAGGACGAAAGCGATCTTGCCCATCACGCGCTTGGCCATCATGCGGCCGGCTACTGAGAAGACCTCGTCGACCGATTCCAGGGCCTCCGCATCCGATGTGCCAAAACGGGTATGCAGACAGGCGGCCGTGGTGTCCTTGCGAAAATCGTTCGGAAAAGCCTGGCCGGCCTCCCGCAGGACGGCCAACTTGGCGCGGCGCTCGGCGATGAGGCGGTTTTCGTCCTGTTCGGGTGTGCTGGTCGTCGTGTCTTCTTTCATGCCGGTCATTCCGTCAAATTGTTTTGCATTTGTGGGAGGCCGCGTTGCGGCCGATTCATGCCTTTCGGCCGCAACGCGGCCGCCTACAGGCCCTGCTTCAGTGAGGCTTCGATAAACTGATCGAGGTCGCCGTCCAGCACCGCCTGTGTATTGCCTACTTCGACACCGGTGCGCAGGTCCTTGATGCGCGACTGGTCCAGCACGTAGGAACGGATCTGGCTGCCCCAGCCGATGTCCGACTTGGAATCCTCCAGTTTCTGGGTCGCCTCGTTGCGTTTCATCATCTCCAGCTCGTAAAGCTTCGCGCGCAGCTGCTTCATCGCGTGATCCTTGTTCTTGTGCTGCGAACGGTCATTCTGACACTGCACGACGATTCCGCTCGGGGTGTGCGTGATGCGCACGGCCGAGTCGGTGGTGTTGACGTGCTGCCCGCCGGCCCCCGAGGCCCGGTACACGTCGATGCGCAGGTCCGCCGGATTGATCTCCACGTCGATGTCGTCGTCCACTTCGGGCGAGGCGAACACGGCCGCGAAGGACGTGTGCCGCCGGTTGCCTGAATCGAACGGCGATTTGCGCACCAAGCGGTGAACGCCCGTCTCGGTGCGGCACCAGCCATAGGCGTATTCCCCCTTGATGTGAATCGTGGCGCTCTTGATGCCGGCCACGTCACCATAGGAAACTTCGACCAGCTCGGCCTCCCAGCCGCGCCGCTCGGCCCAGCGCAGGTACATGCGCAGCAGCATTTCCGCCCAGTCCTGGGCTTCGGTTCCCCCGGAACCGGCCTGGATGTCGAGAAAGCAGGGGTTCTCATCCATCTCACCGGAGAACATGCGCTGGAATTCGAGCTGATCGACCAAC
>JAPHSB010000488.1 GCA_026193295.1 Lysobacterales bacterium | reverse complement strand
TGCTCGGCCGCCTTGGCCGCCAGCAGTTCCGTGTCCTGGGTGATGAAGTTCTGCAGCACCCAGGCCTGCCGTTCGTTGTGTTGCCCCAATCGGGCCAAGCGCTCTTCCGCTGCGGCGACGAAGGCGACGGCTTCCGCCGCCGTCGGCGGCTGTGTCGCTACCGCGTCACGGTCAAGCACCGGGGTTGTTGCCTGCGTATCGGCCGATGGGCTGCAGGCTGCCAGCAAGGCAGCGGAAAGACAGCATGCCAGCAATCCCGCGATCTTCTTCATGGTCTCTTCCTGCATGACGTCTGGTTCAACGCAGGCTAGGCTACCAAAACCCGGCGCGCGATATAATGCAGGTGATCATGAGAACCTTCCTCCTGCCGACTCTGTGGCTGCTCTTCGCCGGGCCGGCTGCGGCGGGCTCCGACGAGCCGCTTGCGCCAGGCTCCGGGCCCCTTAGCCTGGCCGAACTGGCGCGCAAAGCCGACTTCGTAGCGCTGGCACAGGTCAGGGACACCGACTACCTGCGGAGCCGGGACATCCCGGTCTCCGGCAGCGCATACCTGCGTGTCCTGGTTCCCTACAAGGGTGACGCGGGCATTGAGCTGGTCGAAGTTTACGAAAAAGGCCTCCACGAACGGGAATGTTATTTCCCCGACCGGGATGTTTTCGAAGAAGGGCGGCGTTATCTGCTTTTCCTGCAGCACGATGCGGACCACCCGGAACGCTACCGGGGACTGGCCGAGGGCTGCGCCGTGGATGTCCTGGTCGACCGCGACAACCGCTACGCAATCCGCCTGCCGGTCACGGGTCTTACGCTGTCCGACCCGCTCGAGCAGCTCGCACGCACCATGCAGTTCAGCGACCCCTATGCAGTGGTGGATGATGCCTCACTGCCCCCGGCCCTGCGCGACGCCATGCTCGCCGCCGGGCAGATCGTTAGCCATGAAAGCGAAGCGGCAAGCTCCAGCCCCGGCCCAGCCGGACTACCCCGACCGGATGCCGCAGCGTCCCGCCTGTGGCGTTACACACGGGGCGTGAGTCTCGGCGAATTCAGGGAACTGATGCGGCTGGAGCCGGCTGACCGGCAGACGCGCTGAGCGCGAGACCGGGCGGGCTCAGCTAACCAGACGGTAGCACGGTTCGTAGGCACTGCCGCCGGGCAATTTCATCCGGTTGCCGCTGACGAAACCGGTCAGCAATGCATCCAGCGAGTCGGCTATTTCCGGCTCGCAGCGGATTTCGAAGGGGCCGTGCTCGCGGATCGCCTGCAGCCCTTCGGGTTTCACGTTGCCGGCCACGATCCCTGAGAACATGCGGCGCAGATTGGCCGCCAGCTCGTGCAGCGGCAGGTCGCGGCGCAACTCGAGGGCGCGCATGTTCGCGTGGGTCGGCTGGAACGGGATCTGGAAGGACTCTTCAATGTTCAGAAGCCAGTTGAAATAGAACGCGTCGTTGGTGCGAATCCGGCACTTGCGCACCTCCTCCATGCCCTGGTACATGATGTGCGCCACCTCCTCAGGGTCGTCCACGACGACCTGGTAGCGGGCGCAGGCCTTTTCGCCCAGGGTCAGGCGAATGAAGTTGTCGATCTGCTCGAAATAGGTCGCAGCCCCGGGTGGCCCGGTAAACACCAGTGGAAACGGGATTTCGGCGTTGCGCGGGTTCAGCAGGACCCCCAACAGGTAAAGAATTTCCTCGGCCGTGCCGGCGCCGCCGGGAAACACCACGATGCCGTGACCGAGGCGCACGAAGGCTTCGAGGCGCTTCTCGATATCCGGCATGATCACCAACTCCTTGACGATCGGGTTGGGCGACTCGGCGGCGATGATGCCCGGCTCGGAAATGCCGATGTAACGACCATGCTTCGCCCGCTGCTTGGCGTGCGCAATCGTTGCGCCCTTCATCGGCCCCTTCATGGCGCCGGGCCCGCAGCCGGTGATGACATTGAGGTAGCGCAGGCCCAGTTCATAGCCGCAGTCCTTGGTGTACTCGTATTCGCTGCGGCCGATCGAATGCCCGCCCCAGCAGACCACCAGGTTGGGCTCGACCTCCGGCACCAGTACACCCGCATTGCGCAAAACCTCGAACACGGCGTTGGTGATGCCGGCACTGCTGGCCAGGTCAAGATAGGGGCGGCCGATGATCTCGCTGTCGAAATAGACCAGGTCGCGAATGACCGCGGACAACAGCTCGCGGATACCCTCAATGATGCGGCCGTCGACGAAGGCCGAGCCGGGTGCGTTGTTCAACTCCAGCCGCAGCCCGCGGTTGACCTGCTGCACCTCGATGGAGAAGTCCTTGTTCTGTGCGATCAGCGCCTCGGCATCATCGCTTTCGTTGCCGCTGTTGAGCACCGCCAGCGCGCAGCGGCGCACCAACTCGGCGAGGTCGCCGCGGCTGACGTCCTGCAGGCGCTCGACTTCATGCCGGCTCAGGGTGTAGAGCATGCCTGCGGGGTAGATGCGGGTTGTGACAGGTTCAGCGGCCAAGTTGGGGCTCCTCGGGTTCCTGGTGGTAGGACCGAATTCAGTCGGGAAGACATTCGCGGCTGAAGCCGCTCCTACAGGACAAAAAAACGGGGCGGCAATGCCGCCCCGCCAATTATGACACAAGCCCGAATCAGAACCGGTAGTCGAGACCTACACGGATCTCCCAGAGAGAGGCGTCGCCGATTCGCGCTTCGGCGTTGCCGTTGGCCAGGTCAGACAAAGTCACGCCATAGGGGAAGTTCGCCTGGTACATCACGCCCCATTCGCTGTTGATCAGGTTCGTGAGGTTCTCGATCACGATGAAGGCGCTACCCCGGTGACCGTCGGAGAAACCCGGAAACTCCTGCGTAATCCGCAGATCAGCCTTGGTAAACCAGGACCCGTCCTGCTTGTTGCGCGTACCTGGTTCAATCAGCACGTGTTCGATGTAGTCGAGGTAAGGCGTAAAGCCATAGGCCAATTCAGTGCCTTCATAACCTTCCAGCACGAGGCTGTAAGGCTGGCCGGAACTGCGCTGCGCGAACAGCGAGAATCGCGTTGCGTTATTGCCAAACCAATATGCAACGTAGTTGAACACACCGGTGAAACGGTGCTTGATATTGTAGTTGGAAGTGGACAGGACTTCTTCTTCCGGATCATAAAATGAGCGGTTCCAGTAGTTGGAGGACGCCACCGAGGACGTCATTGGATTGACGTCCTTGGCGTCCGTGTAAGCGTAACCGAGCGACATGTCGAAACCGTTGTCGAAGTCCTTGAACAAACCCAGCGCCAGCGATTCGGATTCGTTGCCAACCTTGCTGTTGGTCAGGACGAAAGAGGGCAAGCGAACGCTGTCGTAAATCGGGTAACCGTTGCCGAAGTCGTTGAATTCACCCGTCCATTCAAGATCGCCGTGCTTGTAGATAGCGGTGTCCTCACCGCGCGTAATCTGCAGGTCCGCGCTCAGCACCCAGTCGCCCGGGGCGACCCAGGTCACGCCAAAAGCGTACTTCCACTCGCTGGGCACATCGAAATCCGGGTCGAGGTAGACGATTTCGAAGTTGCTGCCGTCGCCCGCGGCCACCTGGTCGGCCAGGTAGTCCGGAACGCCGTAACCCGGACCGCAAACCGGAGCTGTGTCTTCACACAGAACATAGTTCTGCGCAAAGAGGTCAACGTTCCGGTCACTTACCTGGACCGCTGTGGTGTTCGTATTGCTGTAGACGTTCGAATACCAGACGTTGGGGTTGCCGCCCGAGAACAGGCCTACACCGCCACGGAGCGTCACGGTGTCGGTAATGTCCCAGGTAAAGCCGAGGCGGGGCATCAGCAGATCCCTGCCATCGAGGGTGGCATCGTTACCGAATCCGTAGTCGGCGACAAAGTCCGGGTTCAGGTTCGGCTTGTCATCGGACTCGTAATAGTCGTAGCGCAGACCGAAGTTCAGTTTGAACGCATCCGTCATGTGCCACTCATCCTCCAGGTACGCCGTGTTGACCGCGTAGCCCCAGTACTCGCCCGCGTCCAGTTCGTTGTTGGTGAGGGCATTGCCGTAGTAAACACGCGACGCCTGGCCGTTCCTGAAGGCGTCAATACCTGCGAAACGGATTTCGGTGTCCACGTGCTGGTAGAACAGGTTAAAGACATCCAACTCCTCACGCTCGAAACCGCCGGTGATGACATGGTCGCCGAGCAGGTAACTGCCGCGGAGCACCAGTTGCTTCATTTGCCAGTCGAGGTCGTTGGCCTGGCGGCTGTCGTCCTGACCGAGATAAACATCGACATCGGGCAGTTCGACGCGAATCTCGGCGAAGTCCTTGCCGGCGAAGGATTCCTGGAGGAAATCCACGTCGGTGTAGGAGTAACGGACTTCCGTCGAGAACCGGTCGGTCCAGTCCGAAAACAGGTTCACACTGTAGGACTTGAGCTCTGCGCCGCGCTTGTAGAAATGAAGGAAGTATTCGAACTCGTCAAGCTCCTCGTCACTGGCCTCCGCGTTGAATGAGTCGTTGTACATATAGGTAGCGGACAGCCGGTGGTTGCTGGAAATGTACCAGTCCAGCTTCAAGAGGTACTTCTCGTCGTCGAAGTTAAAGGGCTGGGCTACGCTGCTGCCGGGGTCGAATCCATAAACGCTTCGTGAAATCTCGGCTATTTCGTTGAGCTCGGCTTGGGTGACGAGAACCTCATTGACCGCGCCGGTGCCCAAGGCGCCTCGATCATTGAGGTCGGCGCCGTCGTACTGTTCATACGCGGCGTAGAAGAACAGCTTGTCCTTGATGATGGGACCGCCGAATTCAAATCCGTAACGGGTCTCGTCGTATTCCTGCAACTGGACTTTTTCGCCTTCCAGTTTGTCGCCTCTGAGACTGTCGCTGCCGTAGTCGATGAACGCGGACCCAAAAAATTCATTTTCGCCCGACTTGGTCACCGCATTGATGTTGCAGGCCGAAAACCCGCCGTAGATCACGCTCATGGGCGCCAGCTCGACCGCAACGCTGTTGATGGCGTCGTAGGGGAACGGCATGCGCTGGGTGGGATAGCCGTTGCTGTTCAGACCGAACCCGTCGTTGAGCCGAATACCGTCCACGGTGAGGCTGTTGTAGCGGGGGTTGGCGCCGTTGCACTGAATCGAGTCCTGGTCGCCACGGGACTGGTCGATATAGATGCGGGGATCCTGCTGGATGATGTCGTTGATGTTGCGATTGACTGAGGGCGAATTCTGCAAGGTCGTCAAATCGAAAATCGCGCTGGGTCCGACGGCCACTTCAGCCACGTTGAGCTGACTACCGGTGACAATCACTTCTTCCATGGCCGTCCCGCTGAGCTGCAGCACAACAGTATAGGTGTCACCCAGCGCCAGGTTTATGTCACTGACCATCTGATTGGTGTGGCTGGGCGATGCGGTCTCGACCGAGTACGGACCGCCAACCGGCAGGCCGCGCACGAAGACGAGCCCGGATTCGTTGGACTGGCCCGTTCTCACTCTGCCGGTGCGCGTATCCGTCGCCGCAACGCTGATGCCCGGAAGCGGGTTGCCTTCGGCATCGTAAACGGTCACGCGAATGGCTGACGTGGTTTCCTGCGCATACAACGCAACCGGAATCATCAGCACCAGCAAGGCCGCCAGCACCGATACGCTCAATCGGAATCTGCTATTCATCTGTTGTTCGCCTGTAGGTCAATTGCCGAGAAATAAGCAGGCCTCGAGACGGAGAGCGGCTCGGTGCAAGCGGATTGAAGGTGCCCGGTATCCAGATTGCCCGATTGTTCTTATTCGCTCCCTGTCTTTTCGCCTCCCACCACCTTGATAAGGTGGCCACATTCTAGCAGAAAAATTATTACAAAAATTTAACAGGTAAATTTTCTTGACCCAAGGCAAGTGCTTCCCAATCCAGCCCCCGTTCTATACAATAGCCGCCCTTCGTCGGGGCCTTATTTTGCGGGGTGTAGCTCAGCCTGGTAGAGCACTACGTTCGGGACGTAGGGGCCGGAGGTTCAAATCCTCTCACCCCGACCAGT
>JAPHSB010000259.1 GCA_026193295.1 Lysobacterales bacterium | reverse complement strand
TCGAAGCGCCCACGGCGGCGCCCGCGGTCCAGGTCGCTGCAATAGGCGGGCCCGCCGACCGAGGTGAAAGCCAGGTGTTTACCGCCCACCCTGAAGTTCCTGGCCGGGTTGCGGGCATGCAGCGTGAATTCCGCCGGCGCCCGGGCGACCTGCTCCAGCACCATGGCGCGGTCGAAACGCACCATCTGGCTGTCGTTGTTCACCGAGGCTCCGGCTTTTGCCAGCAGCGCACGGGCGCCTTCGTGCAGCACCCGCATGCCCTGGTTTTCGAGCAGGTCCATCGAGGCCAGGTGGATCGCCTCGACCTGGTCGGCGCTCAGGACCTCGAGCCGCGGGTATTCGTTGACGATATCCCGCCAGGGCAGTTGGCGGATGCCACTGCCCCCGCGGTTGCTCCGCGTATCCCGGCTGCGCCTGCCCATGGGCGTGGCTCCGCGCTAGTTGCCCGGCACCGTGACGTGCTCGACGCCGCGGTCACGGGCCCAGGCGTTGAGCGGCAGGAGGTGCTGGTCCTTGATGGCCTGCAGTTCGCCGCGACGCTGCGCCCACTCGGCCTGCAAATCCGCCAGCCGCTCCAACTGGCCGCCGGTGATGGGGGCGCCCGTGCCGTCGATGACGTCCAGCAGGTAACGGACCTGGCCGGCCAGCATGGTCTCCCAGGCATCTTCGTCCTCGTAGGTTTCGTGCAGGTGCTGGATGAGCATTTGATCCCAAGCGGTGATGGCTTCGACCGCTGCCTGGCCGGCCTGCTGCAGCCCGTCGTCGTCCGTATAGTCGGCCATCAGCCCTTCGATTTGTGCCTGGGCCTTGCGGGCCTCGCCAAGCCGCTGCAGGATTTCATCGAGCAGGTCGGCGGTTTCATCCAGCCGGGCCGACCATTCGCGCATTTGCGCGGGCGTCGCCGTCAGCCGCGGGTCCGGGACGAGCGTGAAGGATGCCTCCGCACTGGTATCGCCCTGGGAAACCCGCGCCCGGTATTCGCCCGGCGGCACCGTTGCGCCGCCGAAGCCGGCGAAGATCTTGACGTCTTCGATGCAGTGCACGCCGTCGCGGCGCAGATTCCACACCCACGTGTTCAGGCCCTTTTCCTTCGCCGGGTACTCCAGTTCGAAGGGCCGACGCATGTCCATGTTGGCGAGCAGGCAGCGGTCGAAATCGGTCTCCTCGCTGCTGTAGCTGCGGACCAAGCTGCCGCCGGCGTCGAAAATCTCGATGGCCAGTGGCTCATCGCTTTCTGCGTCCAGCACGTAGTAAAGCGGCACGCCTCGCGCCGGGTTGCTGCCTTCGAAATCGTCGATGCCCCAGCCTTCGCGGCTGGTCATTGTGACGGTGCCCGGTTCGAACAGCTTCAAACCGTCACCGTTGACATCTTTCTCTGCCTGGCGCACCACGAACAGATCGTCCAGCACCCAGAAGGCGCGCCCCTGGGTGGCGGCCACGAGCTTGTCGTGGCGCAGCGCCAGGTCGGTGATCGGCACCGGCGGCAGATTCAGCTGGAGCGACTTCCAGTCCGCGCCATCGTTGTAAGAGACGAACAGGCCGGACTCGGTGCCGGCGTAGAGCAAGCCCCGGTGTGCCGGGTCTTCGCGTACCACGCGCACGAAGGTATCCTTGGGAAGCCCCTCGTCGATGCGTTTCCAGCGTTTGCCGTAGTCGGTGGTCTTGTAGATATAGGGGCTGAAGTCGTTCAGTTTGAAGCCGGCCACGGCCAGATAAACGGTACCGGGGTCGTGCGGGCTGATCTCAATCGCGTTGATGTAGGCCTCGTCACTGTGCTTGCCCTTATGCGGTGGCGATACGTTCTGCCAGTTGGCGCCACCGTCGCGTGTCACGTGCACCAGGCCGTCGTCGGCGCCGACCCAGATCGTGCCTTTCTCGTGCGGCGATTCGACGATATAGAAGATCGTATTGTAGAACTCCGCGCCCACGTTTTCGGGGGTCAGCGGCCCGCCGTTGCGGCCCTGTTTCTCCGGGTCGTTGCGGGTCAGGTCCGGGCTGATCGCGGTCCAGTTGGTGCCGCGGTCATTGCTCATCAGGACGAACTGGGTGCCGAAGTAAATGACCGACGGGTCGTGCGGGGAAGCCGCCACTGGCGCGTTCCAGTTGGCGCGATAGCGGAGGTCCTTCGAGTCCTTGCCGAACATCATCTCGGGGTAGGGGATGATGGTCCGCTTGAGCTCGGTGTCCCGGTCGTATTCGGTCAACTCGCCATTGATCGAGGTGGCGTAGATCAGCCGCGGATTGTCGGGGTCGAAGGCGATGTGAGCGCTCTCGCCGCCACCCACGTCGAAATAGTCGGCCACGCCGATGCCGCCGTACAGGCTTTCGCTGGCAATCGCGACAGTAGTGTTGTCCTGCTGGCCGCCGTAGATG
>JAPHSB010000233.1 GCA_026193295.1 Lysobacterales bacterium | reverse complement strand
TTTCGGCGTGAACTTTATCTTCTGCTCATTTCATGTGAAGAGCAATGAAACCCACCGCGCCAGGCAGCATGAGGAAAGGCCGCAACGGGTCGTTAACGGCCCCTAGCAGACAGGCCCACGCAGTTTCTGCTTACCGGCGCATAGCAGAACTCCCCCAAGCGTGAACCTCAGGGGAGTTTAGTTCTGAGTTCGGCCAATTGCAGTCCATCAGGTAGTTGCCAAGCTGGTGAAGCAGGTGCAGGATTCCCATGATTCTGCCTGTATTTCCACCTCTTATGGGGCAAACGTCAATGTCAGACAGGCTAACGGTAAAGGCGAACACTACCCTGATCACGTTCCTCACTGCGCAACTTCAGGGTTGGTCGCGCAGCACGATCAAACAGCGCCTCAAGAATGGTTGCGTCAGCGTTAACGACGAGAAGGTTACACAACATGACCACAAACTGTTGACGGGCGACCAGGTGGTTGTCGAAGCTTCCGCCCGGGGCGCTTCCAGCGTACGGCCGCGGCTCGGCATCCTCTATGAGGACCGGAACCTGATCGCCATCAATAAACCTGCCGGGTTGTTGTCGGTTCGTTCCCGCAAAGACAACGAGCCCCATGCGCTGGGCCTGCTGCGTGACCAATTGTCACGTCGCAACAAGTCGATAAAACTGTGGCCGGTACACCGAATTGATCGCGATACTTCCGGGGTACTGCTTTTTGCTACCTCCCGGGAGAAGCGGGAGGCGGTGATGAAGGATTGGTACGCTGCGACAAAAATCTACCTGGCGATTGTGGAGGGTTGCCCAGAACCTGCGAGTGGCACCATCGATCAACCGCTGCGCCTCGACCCGGTAATCTACCAGATGCATGTCGGGCCGCACCCAGATGCCAGACGCGCGGTGACCCATTTCACAACCGAGCGCAGCGTCGGTCAGCGAACTCTGTTGAGGGTAAAACTGGAAACCGGCCGCCAGCATCAAATACGGGCCCACCTGGCATGGCTCGGACACCCGGTCGTAGGCGATCAACGATACGGCTCGGCTGGCACGCGAATGGGCTTGCACGCTTTGCGGCTGAGTATCACCAAACCGGGAACAAATAAGCCGCTTGTGTTTGAAAGTCCTGCACCGGCCGATTTTTTAGCGCTATTGCACTAGCGTATTGTGTTGGCCCGCTGGATCCCTGGTCGTTAGCAGTCGAAGGTCAGCAAGTCAGTAGTATTTCCGATGTCAGATGAATAGCAGAATTTCCCTGGACGCGAATTTGAGGGGAGATTGGTTTTCAGTTCGGCCAGGAGCAAAATGTTTTGAAGTGGTAGAAGTACGCAGGCCTGTACCCCGACTCCAAAAGGTCCGGAAACTCCAGAAGCACTACTCCTTCTTTTGATAGCTCACCACTTTGTGTTCGCCATGCAGGTTGTAGAACGAGTTGCCTTCGGCGACCCACTCCTTAAAGCCCCCTTCAAGATCAACTACACTCGAATAACCCATATCCTTCAAAGTGAGCGTAGCCAGAGCTGACCTGCCTCCGGTGCGACAGTAGAGAACAATTCTCGAATTGGGGTCCTGTATGAGTTCTTGAATGTAATACTCCAGTTTCCCGCGAGGAAACCATTGAGCTCCCTGAATATGGCCAGCCGCGAATTCTGCTTCGGTGCGAATGTCCAACAAGACGAAATCGTTTTCTCGCGACAGGTAACCGGCAAGCTGCTGTGAGGATATGTGGGGCGCTTTGGATTTTGCTTCACTGCTTATTTCTTGCTTGGTTTTCAGGGCGCCATGGACGTTCATGCTGGCGAACGCGACCAGAACGATAAGAAAACTCCCGTATATGCGCATAGCCGTCATCCTCATTTGATCGATTGACTGAGCACGTTAGCAGAGAAACATGGCAGCCGTTCCTGCAATTTCGGGTTTGCCTTATTCGGGTATCGGCAGGTTGCCTGGATTCCGGGTTCCTGGTGTCGCCGCCAGACGGGTGTAGCGGTCAGTTTTCCTGTCGCTTGATGCTCGTTATTGCCCCTCGGCGACAATTGCGTCACAATAACTGACCGACCGTACGGTCAGTTTTATTACTTCGAGAAACCAGGTCATGCAAGCACTTGCAGCAACTGCCCCAACGGCCCACCAGTCCGCCGGCGAACTCGCCATCCTCGACGCCGCGGTCAGGCTCTTTTCCGTGCATGGCTATGATGGCGTTTCGATGCGGCGGATCGCCGAGGAGGCCGGCGTCAGCAAGGCCAACATTTATCACCACTTCGCCTCCAAGCAGGCGCTTTATTTCGCGATCATGCGGCGCAGCGCAGAGGAATTGACCGCGCTGCTCGAGAACCTCGCCGAGGGCAAGGGTTCTTTCGAACAGCGACTGCAGGTATTCGCCAGCGCGCATCTCGACCACCTTTTCGATAACCAGGCACGGGTTCGCCTGGTTCTGCGGGAGGCTTTTTCGGGCGACGAGGAAAAGAGCCGGGCAGTGGTGGAACAGATGGTCGGTGGTCTGGTCAACCGATTGATCGCCATATTCGAGGCGGGCCAGCGAGCCGGGCTGTTGCGCGACGATCTTGATCCGGGTCTGTGTGCCCACTTGCTGATGGGTGCTGACCTGTTTTACTTCCAGGCGCACGGCCTGCTGCAGCAGATTCCGGAGGCGGGTTTCGCCCGGCAGCCGGACCGGTATTCGAAACAGATGATCGACGTGTTGTTGCACGGCATGCTGGCACAGCCAGCCGAGGGGAGGGTCAAATGATGATCTTCTCAGTGCGTGGCAGAAAGCGCGTGGTGCTGGTTTGCGTCCTGGCCCTGGCTGTTTTATCCGCCTGCGGCAAGGAACAGCCGGCTGGAGAAGCCGGCGAGGGGGCACGCAATGCCGTTACGGTGACCGTGGCTGTAGCGCGGCAGCAGGAAGTCCGGGTAGAACTCTACTCGGTTGGCCGCATGGTCAGCCGGAACACCCCGCAGCTCGCGGCGGAAGTCGATGCCCGCGTGGTGGAAATCCTGGTCGACGAGGGTGAATCGGTAGTGCAAGGAGAGGCCTTGGTTCGGCTCGATACCACGGCCCTGGAGTTGTCACGGCAGGAAGCCCAGGCGGCGATTCAGCAATTGAATGCGAGCATCGCCAACGAACAACGGCGTGTGCAGCGCTACCGTGACCTGAAAACCCGTGACGTGATGCCACAGGAACGTCTGGACGACGCCGAAGCGCAGTTGGCCGTCTACCAGGCTTCCATGGCCGCGGCTGAGGCCCGCGTGGCGATCGTCGAGGACCGCCTGCGCAAAGCGCAGCTGGTGTCTCCGGTGAACGGTGTGGTGGAGCGGCGTCATGTTTCGGTCGGCGATTTCGTCAAGGTCGGTACGCCGTTGCTCACCGTGACGGACACGCAGGCCCTGCGAGTTGAGTTGCCGTTCCCGGAAACCGTTGGCGCGCAGCTGCACCTGGGGCAAACGCTTTACCTGGAAAGCCCGGTGGCCCCCGGCGTGAAAGTCGAGGCGCGGGTGGGCCATATCCGTCCCCAGGTTGGCATGATGAGCCGCGCCCTGGTGGTGATCGCCGATGTCATGAACCCCGGGCCTTGGCGGCCTGAGGCCACCGTGGAGGCCACGGCCGTGGTCGAGCAACGGCCCAACGCCGTGGTCGTGCCCCTTTTGTCCGTGGTGCAACGGCCGGCGGGTAACGTCGTGTACCTGTTGCAGCAAACCGGTGACCGGCAAACGGTGCAGCAGCAAGTGGTCGAAGTCGGCGCGCGCCAGGACGGCTGGATCGAGATCAGCAGTGGTATCGAACCCGGCACGAAGCTCATCGCCGAAGGGGCGACCTACCTGAGTGACGGCGCCCTGGTGGCGGTGACAGAGGAGCAGCCGTGAGCGATACGCCGGCTCCGGCGCGACCGGACACTGTCCGGTCCGATCCCGCGCTGCAGCGGGCCGGCAAGAGCCTGCCGGAGTTGTCTATCCAGCGCCATGTGTTCGCCTACATGTTGTCGGGGGCGCTGTTGCTGTTCGGCGTCATCAGTTTCGACCGCATCGGCGTCGACCGCTTTCCGGAGATCGACTTCCCGATGATATCCATCCGCACGGTGCTGCCCGGCGCCAGCCCGGAAATCATCGATTCCAGCATTGCCAACGTCATCGAGACCTCGGTCAACAGCGTCCCGGGTATCGAACACATCCGTTCCACGTCCGCGCCGGGCGTCTCGGTCGTCCTGATCCGGTTCGGGCTGGACAAGGACGTCGACATCGGTTTCAACGAGGTGCAGGCCAAGATCAACCAGGTGTTGCCGCGTCTGCCGAAGGAGGCGGACCCGCCGGTGGTGGCCAAGGTGGAATTCGGCTCGATGCCGGTCCTTTGGCTGGCCCTGACCGGAGACCGGACCATCCAGCAATTGAATGAATATGCCCGCAACGTCATCAAGAAGCGCCTGGAGACCATCGACGGGGTGGGCGAGGTCAGCCTGGGCGGGGAGCGCGAACGCACCATCCGGGTCAACCTCGACCCCGAGCGCATGGCAGCCTTCGGCATCGCGGCTAACGACGTGATCGGAGCCTTCGCCACCGAGCACGTGCGGCTGCAAGGTGGGTTCCTGGTGGGTGGCGAGCAGGAAAAACTGGTCCAGCTGGACCTCGAATTCCACAACCCGCGTGAACTCGAGGAACTGATCGTCGCCTATCCGGAAGGCGCACCGATCCGCCTCGGCGACATCGCCAATGTCGAAGACGGCCTGGCGGACCGCCGTGAGTTCGCCAGCTTCAACGGTCAGCCGACGGTTGGGCTCGGCATCATCAAGGTGCAGAACTCGAACACCGTGGCCATCGTCGATGAGGTGGAGCGCCGTCTGCAGCGGGACATCCTGCCGGAACTGCCGCCCGGCCTGCAGCTCGAAGTCGCTTTCAGCGACGCCGACCTGATCCAGGACATCGTCAGTGCACTGGAGGAACACATTGTGCTGGGTACGCTGCTGACGGCCCTGGTGGTGTTCCTGTTTCTGAAGAGCCTGTCTGCGACGCTGATCATCGCGGCCGCCATCCCGGTGTCGCTGCTGGGCGCGGTCGCCGTTATGTATTTTTCCGGCTTCACCTTCAATACCATGACCCTGCTGGGCTTGCTGCTGCTGATCGGTATCGTCGTCGATGACGCCATTGTGGTGCTGGAGAACATCTACCGGCAGCGGGAGTTGGGCAACCACGACACGGCGCAGGCGGCCATCCAGGGCAGCCGGCAGGTGGTTTTTGCGGTGCTGGCCGCGACCCTTACTCTGGTCGCTATCTTTGCCCCCGTGATTTTCATGGAAGGCATCATTGGCAGCTTCTTCGAGTCCTTCGCGGTGGTGGTGACGGTCGGCGTGCTGGTCTCGCTGTTCGTTTCGCTGACGCTGACGCCGGCCCTGTGTTCCCGTCACCTCGGTTTTTCGGACCAGCACGGTCGCTTGTACCGGGTCATCGAGGGACGCTTCCGCGCGCTGGACCGGGCCTACCGGAACCTGGTGGCGGCCAGCCTTCATCGGCGTTGGGCCGTGGTCGCGGCGGCCGCAGCTGTCGTCATCCTGAGCGGTTTCATCTTCGCCTGGATCGACAAGGGCTTCATGCCGGAAGAGGACGAGGGGCGCTTCATGATCACCGTGAAGGCGCCGCTGGGCTCCAGCATCGATTACACCGAGTCCCGGGTCCGCCGGGTCGAATCCATAGTGTCGGAGTTCGAAGCCGTCAGCAGTTCCTTCGCCACCATCGGCGATGACCAGGCACGCCAGGTCAGCCTGGCTACGATCATCGTGTCGATGGTGCACTGGGACGAGCGCTCGGTTTCTCAGAGGCAATTGATGAATAGCCTGCGCGATCGTTTCACGGAGATTCCAGGCGTGCAGATTTTCGTCACCGAGATGCCGATCGTGGGCGGTCAGCGCGGCGAGCCACTGCAGTTCGTATTGCTGGGCCTGGACCTGACACGCGTCGCCGAACTGGCAGAACAGTTGAGGCAAAGGTTGGACCAGGTTCCGGGGCTGGGCCCGCTGGACCTCGATCTGCAGCTGGAACTGCCGCAACTGGAAATGGAGCCGTCGCGCGAACGTCTGCGCAGCCTCGGGCTGACCACGCGCGACGTGGCGCTTGCCGTCAACGTGCTGTCCGGCGGTTACGATGTGGCCCGCTACAACGACGATCCGGGTAACGGCGAGCGCTATGACGTGCGTCTGAAGGCCGGGGAGGGCAGCCTGAGGCAAGTGCCGGATCTCAGCCGCATTCACCTGCGGACGCCGAACGGGGAGCTGGTGCGTCTCGACAACCTGGTGGTGATGAAACCGAGCGAGGGACCGGCTGTGGTTTCGCGCTATGACCTGCAGTACTCGGCGAACTTTCTCGGCACGCCGAAGATGGCGGAGGCAGCAGCCATCGACACCGTCCTGAAGGTCTCGAAGGAGATCCTGCCGGCGGGTTTCACGGTGCGTATGACCGGCCGGGCCGAGGAATTCGGCAAGACGGCGAAGTACATGATGTTTGCCTTTGTCACGGCGATGATCCTGGTCTACATGGTGCTGGCCAGCCAGTTCAACTCCTTCATCCAGCCCCTGATCATCATGGTCGCGCAGCCGCTGGCGATCATCGGCGGGGTCGGCGCTCTGTGGCTGACCGGCCATACGCTCAACATCTACTCGATGATCGGCCTGGTCCTGCTGGTGGGCCTGGTGGCAAAGAACTCCATCCTGCTGGTCGACCTGACCAACCAGATGCGCACCGAAGGCCTGGGTATCGACGAGGCCCTGCAGGAAGCCTGCCCGATTCGGATGCGGCCGGTGCTGATGACCTCGGCGACCATCATTCTGGCCTTGTCGCCGGCGGCGTTGTCCGCCTCGTAGATCCGCAGCTTCTCGCGGAGGGTCTGGCGGCTGATGCCCAGGATGCGGGCCGCCTTGGACTTGTTGTTGTCCGTCTGCTCCAGGGTGTAGAGGATCTG
>JAPHSB010000431.1 GCA_026193295.1 Lysobacterales bacterium | reverse complement strand
TGGAAGCGCACGATGCAGTCATGGTAACCGGGTTGAACCTGGCCATGCTGATGTCCGTCTGGAACTACCGCAAACAGGCACTGGGCCTGCTGGCCCGCAAGGCCGTCGAGAGCGGCCGGCGGGGCGTGAAGATCTTCCAGCAGTGATTGCAGCGGATGTCATCATCGTCAACAAACTGGGACTGCATGCCCGGGCCGCCTCGCGGCTGGTCAACTGCGCTTCGGGTTTCGCGGCAGAAATCGAAATCGTGCGTGGCACGCGATCCGTGAACGCGAAATCCATCATGGGGGTGCTGACCCTGGCGGCCGCGCTCGGCACCGAATTGGTGATCGAGGCGGACGGCCCGGATGAGCAACAAGCGCTGGAGGCCGTGGTCGCATTGTTTCAGGACCGCTTCGGTGAAGATGAGTAGACCTCACGCAACGCCGTATCATCGTCCAGGAGGGGCAGGATGACGCTGGCCCTCACGGGACACGCCGTCGCCCGCGGCATCGCGATCGGGCGCTGCCACCTGGTTGAGCGGAATGAACTCGACATCGGCGAGTACCGCATCGGGGTCGACGAGGTTGAGCGTGAGATACAGCGCTACCGCAACGCGGTCGAGGCCGCAAGACGGCAGCTGGAAGAGTTGGCTGGCCGGGTCATCCAGAATGTCGGCATCGGGGCCGGCGAGATTATCCAGACCCATGTGCTGATGCTCGGTGACTCCAAGCTCCAGGACAGCACCGAGCAGCACATCCGTCGCGAATTTTGCAACGCGGAATGGGCCCTGCAGATGCAGCTCGAGCAGATTTTGTCGGAATTCCGCAGCCTCGACGACGCCTACATCCGTTCGCGGGGTGAGGACGTCGCCCAGGTGGTCCGCCTGATCCAGAACAAGCTCAACGAAGAAGCGGCTGACAAGCCTTTCGAAAACATGCCGGACCGGCTGGCCGACACCCTGGTGATTTCATCCGAACTCACGCCGGGGGAACTGGCCATCCTGCACGAACGCGGCGTCGGCGGCATCGTCACAGAGCACGGCGGCCCGCACAGCCATACGGCCATTCTGGCCAGCAGTTTCGGCATTCCGGCCGTCATGGGCGTCCGCCGGGCCCAGGCCCTGCTGCGCGAAGGCGAGACGCTGGTGCTCGATGGCGGTCTCGGCGTCGTCTACGCCGACCCGGATGAAGCCATCCACAGCCACTACCACCAGGTTCAACGCATTACCCGCCGCTTCAAGAAATCCCTCGAAGCCATACGGGACCTGCCCGCCAGCAGCCTCGACGGGCAGCTCATCAGCCTGCAGGCCAACGCGGAACGGCCGGCGGAGCTGCAGCTGGCCCGGGAGCAGGGCGCCAACGGAATAGGCCTGTATCGCACCGAGTTTCTCTACCTGCAGGGAGCGCCCCCGGAGGAGGAGGACCAGTTGGCCGAGTTCGCGAGCGCCATTGAACTCCTGGGCGGCATACCGCTGACCATCCGCACGTTGGACCTGGGCGCCGACAAGTCCACCGACTACCTCGATTTCTCACAATTGCGGCGCTGCACAAATCCCGCCCTCGGGCTGCGGGCCGTGCGCCTGTGCCTGCGCGACACCGACCTCTTCAAGACCCAGTTGCGCGCCATTCTCCGCGCCAGCGCGCTCGGACCCGTGCGTTGCCTGATCCCGATGCTGACCAGCGTGCAGGAAATCCGGATGGTTCGCTTTCTGCTGGACGAGGCCAGAGAAGAGCTGGATGCCCGGAGCATGGCCTACGACCCCGACATGCCGATCGGCGGCATGATCGAGGTTCCCGCCGCCGCACTGGCCATCATCGAGCTCGCCCCTCACCTTGACTTCATCTCGGTAGGCACCAACGATCTCCTGCAGTACGCGCTGGCCGCGGACCGCGTCGACGAACAGGTGGCCCACCTCTATGACCCGCAGCATCCGGGGGTTGTTCGCCTGTTGCGCTATATCTTTCGTGAGGCCAACGCCTCGCGCATCCCCGCCACGGTGTGCGGTGAAGTCGCCGGCGACCGCCAATACACCCGTTTGTTGCTGGCGCTCGGGCTGAAAGACTTCAGCATGCACCCTGGCCGGTTGCTGGAGGTCAAGCAGGTCGTGCGTGAAACCGACATTCCGAAGGCCAAGGCCGCCCTGACGCGCTGGTTCAACACCACGTCGACCGAAACCGGCTCGTCCCTGCTGAAGGTCATCGACGACTCCCAGCGCAGCGGATAAGAAGTCTCGCGTGCGACGGTAAGCAGCGGGCCTTCTGCCTCTCTGACGCGTGCTGCGCCACTGCGGGCATATCCCTTATAATGCGCACGATCCGGCCTCGCGCCGGCCGCTCGCGCGGTTCATTGCTGAAACCGCACCCAGCCTGCCCCGGGAGTGCATCATGGCGGACCAGACCCAGGAAGAAAAAGCCGCGCGCCACCTCGATAATCTGTCGGACGCGCTTGATTCCGGCACGGAGCACCGGGTCAGAAGCCTGCTGAAAAACCTGTCGGCGTCCGAAATCGGCGATCTGCTCGAGTCATTACCCATCGCCAAGCGCCTGGCCGTCTGGGAGTTGACCGACCCGGAACTGGACGGCGATGTACTGGTCGAGGTAAACGATGAAGTACGGGCCAGCCTGATCCGCGACACCTCGCCCGAAGACCTGGTCGCGGCCGTCGACGACCTGGACCTGGACGACCTCGCCGATATCCTGGATGACTTGCCGGATGCCGTGATCAGCGAGGTCCTGCGCAGCCTGGACCGCCAGGACCGGGAACGCCTGGTCCACGTTCTTTCATACCCGGAGGACTCCGCCGGCGGCCTGATGGACCCGGACGTGTTGGCCATCAGGCCGGACGTCACGCTCGACGTGGTGCTGCGTTACCTGCGCCTGCGCGCGGAACTGCCGGAAGTATTCGACCTGCTGTTCATCGTCGACCGGGAAGGGCGTTACCTGGGCAGCCTGAAGCTGTCGGACTTGCTGACCCGCGACCCGGGCAGCCGGGTAGCCGACCTGATGGATACCTCCATCGAACCCATCCCGGTCGACATGCACGACAGCCAGGTCGCCATGGAATTCGAGCATCATGACCTCGTTTCCGCCCCGGTGATCGATGCGAATAATGTATTGCTGGGGCGCATCACGATCGACGACGTGGTGGACGTCATCCGGGAAGACGCCGAGCACTCCCTGCTGACGATGGCTGGTCTCGATGAAGAAGAAGACATGTTCGCACCCATCGTGCAGTCGGCGCGACGCCGCTGGGTGTGGCTGGGCGTCAACCTGATCACCGCTTTGTTGGCAGCCGTCGTACTCTATGCTTTCGAGCCGACCCTGGACCAGATTGTCGCCACCGCAGTGCTGTTCCCCATTGTCATGAGCATGGGAGGAATCGCCGGAACGCAGACGCTCACCCTGATGGTGCGCGGCATGGCGACGGGCCAGGTCAGCGCCCGCAACACGCCGGCCCTGCTGCGCAAGGAACTGGCCGTGGGGCTTCTCAACGGGGTGGTTTTCTCAGTCGTGGTCGCCGCGATTGCCATGCTGTGGTACGGCGATATCCCGCTGGGACTGGTGATGGCTGCCGCGATCCTGCTGAACCTCGTGGCCGGGGCCCTGGCCGGCGCGTTGGTGCCCGTCATGCTCAAGCGCCTTTCCATCGACCCGGCGCTGGCGGGGGGGGTCGTCTTGACCACGGTGACCGACGTGATCGGCATCGTGGCGTTTATCGGCCTGGCTACGTTTGTTCTGCTGGGCCGCTAACCGCCAGGCAGTGCATTAACTTCCTGCCACCGATGTACCGGGCAGGTCCTTTCAGGACACGCTCGGGACGTCCCTGTTCGCTCGGTCATCTGCTCCCGGCAGATGACGGTCCTGAAAGGACCTGCCCGGCACCTCTTCAGCCACCGGCTTGGTGAGCGCGTATCAGTCCGAAGCGGGTTTGACGGCGACGTTGTTGCGGATGTAGACGGGTTGCGCCAGGGCCGGCGGGAGGGGTTGGTGGTGCTCCAGCCAGGCCAGCGCCAGGCGGGCGACGACCGCTGCATGGGGCCACAGATCCGGGTAACAGGCCACCGCCGTTTCGGCCATGTCCTTCAATTCCGCGAAGCGCTCGAAGCCGTTGCCGGCGGCGACGAAGGGTGTTGTCGCCTCGTGGGCAAGCACTGACGGGGCGCAGACGCGCTCGGCGCTGGCAGCTTCCGCCAAACCTCCGGGTCCGCACACGAATTCCGCGGTGAAGACCTCCTGCATGCGCGCGTCCACGGCGACACATACGCGCCCGCTGCCGGCCCCTGTCAGGTCGATAGCTGCCTGCGCCACGGCGGCCAGCGAGGAGCAGGGGACGACGGGCAGATCCGCGGCCCAGGCGAGGCCCTGCACGACGCCGATGCCGATTCTCAAGCTGGTGAAACTGCCTGGTCCGCGCCCGAAGGCGATGGCGTCGAGCGCGGCAATCGGTAAACCGGCCTCGCCCAGCAATCGGCTGACGGCAGGCAGCAACAGCTCGGCATGCCGCATCGGTGCGTGCTCGTGCACCTCCATGGACTCCCCGTCCAGGCTCAGGGCGACCGAACAGGACTCCGACGACGTTTCTATGGCGAGCAATTTAGCCATCCAGGGACTCCAGGAATTCCAGGGCTTCCTGCCGGTCGGAAACCGGGGCCATCGGCGGCAAACTGGCGAGAAAAGTGCGCCCGTATGACCGCGTCCGGATTCTCGTGTCACATAGTACCAACAGGCCACGATCATTGACGTCCCGAATCAGCCGCCCGGCGCCCTGCTTCAGCGAAATAACGGCCTGCGGCAGGTACAGCTGGATGAATGGATTGCCACCCTCCCGGCGCAACAGGTCGCTCTTCGCTTCGATCACCGGATCGTCCGGCGCCGCGAAAGGCAGCTTGTCGATCACGACCAGCGAGAGGGCGTCGCCAATGACGTCGACACCCTCCCAGAAACTGGCG
The DNA here is from genome assembly GCA_026193295.1 of Lysobacterales bacterium. GTDB lineage: Bacteria > Pseudomonadota > Gammaproteobacteria > Xanthomonadales > SZUA-36 > CALKKN01. The sequence goes on along the minus strand of JAPHSB010000431.1, from coordinate 705 downwards.
GTTCCCAGCAGCACACCTTCCCCCGACTGCCTGAATTCCTCGAGCAGGATGCTGCGCGGCTGCTCCCCCTGCACGAACAGTGGAAAAGGTATCCGCTCCGCCAGTGACCCGCGGACCTCGCGCAGGGCCCGGTGCGACGTGAACAGCAGGAATGCCCGCCCCCGGCTCGCGCACAGCAACGGCACGATTTCGTCCAGAAGGGCCTGCAAGAACTTCGGATCACGCGGTTCGGGCAAGCCGCTTGGCAGCCACAACCGTGCGTTGCGCGGATAGTCAAACGGCGATTCCAGTTGCAGGGTGTCGGCGTCGGCCAGGCCCATTTGCCCGGTGAAGTGGCCGAAATCGCCACCCACTGCCAGTGTCGCCGAAGTGAACAGCCAGGCTGCGTCGACCGTCTCGCGGAAGGCATTGAACACCGAGGAGACTTCAAGCGGCGTAATGTTCAGGGCGAAGCCCCGGCCTCGCTTCTCGAACCACCGGACCTCGTCCCCCGACAGCGGGGCATCGAAGCGGTCGAAACCGGCCTGCAAGTCGGCAAGCCGCTCGATGCAGCCATCCACGCCGCGCGCGCTCCCACTGAGTTCGCCCACTGCGCCTGAGAGCTCCGCGATGGCCTGGTCCAGTTGCTGCAGTGCCGTGCGCACGGGGTCATCCGCCAGCAACTCGCTCCAGGAGCCTCGTTCGGGCATGCGCTCGGCTACCGAC
>JAPHSB010000251.1 GCA_026193295.1 Lysobacterales bacterium | reverse complement strand
GCTTGCCGTGCCGGCCCCGGCAGTGGAATCCGCGGTTGAACCATTCAGCCTGGCGTCGCCGTCCGCGCTCGCGTTGATCGTTGCGAACCTGGTGCCGGTCGCCGGAACCGTCTTCCTGGGGTGGAAACTGAGTGACGTCATGGTGCTGTACTGGGCCGAGAGCGCGATCATCGGTTTCTGGAATGTCTGCAAGATCGCGGTCATTGGAAAGTGGTTCGCGCTGCTGGCCGGGCCGTTTTTCATCGGCCACTTCGGCGGCTTCATGGCGGTCCACTTCCTGTTTATCTATACCCTGTTCGTTAAGGGTATCCAGGGCAGCGACTCCGGCGGTGACCTGACCGAAGTCGCGGGGCTGTTCATCGCCCTGTGGCCGGCCTTGCTGGCCCTCTTCCTCAGCCACGGCTACTCCTTCTTCGCCAATTTCATGGGCCGGCAGGAATACCGGGGACGCACGGCCGGAGACCAGATGGGTGAACCCTACAGCCGCATCGTGTTCATGCACCTGGCGCTGATTTTCGGCGGCGGCCTGACCCTGGTGCTGGGCAGTCCGACGCCGGTGCTGCTGCTGGTGATCGGCGCCAAGATCTGGTTCGATCTGCGGGCGCACCTGAACGAGCGCGAGAAGGCGGGAAAGTAGGCTACTTTTCCAGGAAGCGCGGCATCAGGTTGGCCAGGTTGCAGGGCCGCGTGCGGCTGTCCAGTTGCGGGCGAATCACCTCTTCCCAGGCCGTGCGGCAGGCGCCGGGCGAGCCCGGCATGCAGAAGATGATGGTGCCGTTGGCCAGGCCGGCAAACGCGCGCGACTGGATCGTCGCAGCCCCGATATCGTCTACGGAAGCGGCGCGGAACAATTCGCCGAAGCCATCGATGGCCTTGTCGAACAGCGGTTCGAGCGCCTCGGGTGCGACATCGCGACCGGTCAACCCGGTACTGCCGGTCGTGAGGATCACGTCGATGTCCCGGTCCGCAATGAGCGTGGAAATCTCGGCCCGCAACACGTAACGATCGTCCTGGGCGATTTTCCGGGCGGCCAGGCGGTGTCCTTCCGCCTGCAGCGATTCGGCCAGGTAATCGCCGGACGTATCATTGTCTGCCGTGCGCGAGTCGGAAATCGTGATGACCGCAATACGCAGGGGGATGAACTTGGCGTCTGTTGCAGTTCTGCTCATGAGGCATTGCTCCGGATTTCAGGTACGACCAGTCTGGAATATATCTCACCCAATGAAAAGGCCTGATCGACGCACCCGCCTCAGGCTTCGACATATCGATTTAGCACGCGGTCGGCGCCAATCAACGGAACCAGGCGCAGCAGGACCTGCTCGAGCACCCCTTCCTCGGCGGCAGCGATCAATCGCGCCTTGCGGTCCCGCCACGACAGCGTGTGGACCAGGTTGGCCACGGCCACGCAAGGCCTATCGAGGTTATTGACTGGAACCTCGGTGGCGCCGCCGCGAATGCTGCTGCTTAACGGGCAACAGATTAGGAGACCCGTTTTCCGATTGTAGCTTTTCGAAGAAAGCACCAGGGCAGGGCGGTGCTTGCCGATTTCCCTGCCTCGCGGGGGCTCGAAATCGAGCCACACGATGTCGTTGCGGTCGGGGACGTACCGGCTCACCAATCCCCCAGTTCCTTGTCCAGCAGCGAGCCAGGTAGTTCGTCTGCGTGGGCTGACTCCGCGTTCAGGCCGGCCACCAGGTCCGCCTCGCTGAAGGGCAGCTGGAGGCGCTTGCGGGCAGTCTGTTCGAACGCTTCGATCACGATCCGGTTGTCCTCGACTTTCATGGTCACCGCGCTGTCGACCTCGAGCCTCGCTTCGTTCAGCAGTTTTTTGGGAAGGCGCACCGCCGCGCTGTTGCCCCAGCGCTTGATTTCCGATCGCATCGCATGCACAGCCATGTATCTACAGAAGTAGATACATTAACACAGTGCGCTACGGTTCAACAGATGTTCTCCCGCACACAGCATGCGGACTTTCAGCTCAGACGGGCAGCGCTAATCACCTCGAGTCCGGGTAAGAAAAGCCCACCGTCAGACCGGGCGCGGCCGAATCTCGAAATCCTCCAGCCGCAGCTTCTTGTGCCGGCGCCGGTAAGTCTGGGCATTGTAGGGGTAGAGGATGGTGATGCGTCCGTCGGCGCGCTTGTACCAGCTCTGGCAGGAGGTCGCCCACACGGTGCCGGCCAGCGCCTGCTGGATCTCGTCGTCATAGGCCCGCATGGCGTCAGCAGTCGGTGCGATCAACCCGTTTTGGCCTGCCGCCTGGATACAGTTGATGATCATGTTGGCCGCTTGTTCGATCATGAAGATGATCGAGGTGGAGCCGACGCCGGTATTGGGCCCGGTCACGAAGTGGTAGTTCGGAAAGCCGGCCACCATGCAGCCTTCGTAGGCCGCCGGCGCCTCGGCCCAGGCCTCGCGCAGGCTGCCGCCACCGGGGCCGATCACGCGGTCCTCGAGGTGGTGCCCCTGGGTGTCGAAGCCGGTGGCGTAGACGATGACGTCGGCCGCGTGCTCGACGCCGTCCGTCGTCAGCACGCCTCCCGGCATGAAGCGCTCGATGGCGGCCGTGGTCAACGCCACGTTGTTCCGGGTCAGCGTGGTGAAGAAGTCGTCCGAGATCAGGATCCGCTTGCAGCCGATCGGGAAGTCCGGGGTCAATGCAGCCCGCAGCTCCGGATCTTTGACGCTGCGGTTCAGCAGGCGGCGGAACTGGCTCCTGGCCCAGCGCCGCGCCAGGTTGTCGCGGCCGGTCTTGACGATGGGGTAGGCCAGCCAGTCATAGCGCAGGAACAGGAACAGGCGATACAGCTTGTTGACCAGCGGCACGTGCCGAAACACCCACTTTTCCCAGCCATGATAGGCACGGTCGTGGCGCGGGATGAGCCAGTTGGCAGTGCGCTGGAACAGGGTCACCTGCGCAGCCGTTTTCGCGATCGCCGGCACGATCTGCACTGCGCTGGCCGCCGAACCGATCACCGCGACCCGCTTGCCGGCCAAATCCACGTCATGGCGCCACAGCGACGAGTGCCAGCACTCGCCCTGGAAGGAATCGGCGCCCTCGAAGTGCGGGATCAGCGGCACGTGCAGGCCGCCGGTGCCGTCGATCACGTGGCGGGTGAGCACGCGGCTGCCATCGGTGAAGGCCACTTCCCACAGGCCGGATTCGTCGACGAATCGTGACCGTTCGACCTCCTTGCCCGCGTCGATGTGCGGTCTCAGGCCATACTTGTCGACGCAGTGCTCGGCGTAGGCCTGGATCTCGTTCCAGGGCGAGTACTTGCGCGACCAGTCCGGGTTGGGTTCGAAGGAAAAGGAGTAGAAATGCGATTGCACGTCGCAGGCGGCGCCGGGATAGCTGTTCCAGTACCAGGTGCCGCCCGTTTTGGGGGCCTTATCGGCGATCCGGAAGTCGCGGATGCCCGCGTCGAGCAGCCGTTTGCCGAGGCAAATGCCGCTGAAGCCGGCGCCGATGATCAGCGCGTCGAGGACCGCATCTTTATTCTCACCCATGAGCGAGATGCTACGGCGTCCTCGCCAACGCATCAACCACAGGTAATTGGTTCCTGCTTTGTCCCGGCCGGTCAGTCAGCGCCCTGGCGCTGTTCGTCGCGTTTCGGCTTGAACTCGGCGCCGTCTTTCCAGTTGGGCCAGTCGTCGCTGTTGGCTACCTCGAGGCCGGTGCGGAAAAACACCTCCATGTCTTCCAGCGCGCCGGTTACGTCCCAGCTCAGGTTGTACTCGTCGCTGACGCGGTGGTAGTGGTCGCGGGTGTATTCATTCGCTTTTTCCATGCCGTAGGCCACGCCCTTTTCGCGATCGTCGTAGCCGCTGCCCGGGTACAGCATGGGCACGCCTTCCTTGGCCAGTTCGAAGTGGTCGGACCGGTAGTAGTAGCCCTTTTCCGCCTCCCGATCGCCTTCCAGCACACGTTCCTGTTCGGCTGCGGCCCGCATCAGGTAGTCGTCGAGGTCGCTCATCCCCAGGCCGACCACGGTAATGTCGCGGGTCGCGCCGACCGTGTTCATGCCGTCCATGTTCAGCCCGCCTACCGTGTTTTCCAGCGGAACCAGGGGGTGGGCAGCGTAGTACAGCGAGCCCAGCAGACCCTGTTCCTCAGCCGTTAGGGCCAGGAACAGTACGCTGCGCCTGGGCGCTTGGGGCAGGCTGGCATAGGCTTCGGCGATTTCCAGCAGCGCGGCCGTACCGCTCGCATTGTCCAGGGCGCCGTTGTAGATCTGGTCGCCCTCCAGTTTGGGGTCGGTGCCCAGGTGATCCCAATGTGCCATGTAGATGAAGATCTCGTCGGGCGCTTCGCTGCCGCGCAGGATGGCGGCGACGTTGCGGGAAACGATGTGGCCGATGCGGGTCTCGATGGAAGCGCTGGCGGTCAGGCCCATGGGGACTGCCCGAAACCCGGGCGTCTTCGCCCTGGCATACATGTCGGCGAGTTCCAGCCCGGCCTTGCGGAACAGCGCCTCGGCCTGGTCTTTCTGGATCCAGCCCTCGACCCGGGTCAGCGATTCACCCTTGTCAGGCAGCTCCATGTCGAACTGCGGTCCGGTCCAGGTGTTTTCGACGGTGGGCCATCCGTAGGCGGCGGGCAGGGTGTCGTGAATGATGATCGCCCCGGCGGCGCCCCGGCGCGCCGCCTCACCGTACTTGTAATCCCAGCGCCCGTAGTAGGTCATGGCATTTCCGTTGAACAGCTCCGCATCCTGGGTGGCGAAGCCGGGGTCATTGATGAGCATGACCACGGTCTTCCCGGTCACGTCGATGCCTTCGTAGTCGTTCCAGCTTCGCTCCGGCGCATGGATGCCGTAACCGACGAAGATCAGTTCGGAGTCCTCGATGGCGCTCGATTCCACCTGGCGGCGCGTCCAGATAACCTGTTGGGGTCCATAGGCGAGCACCAGGTCGTTACCCGCGGCCCCCCGGAACACGAGATCGGGCTTGTTGACGACTTCCACCGAGGCCAGCGGCACGTCCTGGGTGTAGCTCTCGCCATTGGCCGGCTCGAGTCCGAGTTCGCGGAACCAGTCCACCAGGTAGTTCACGGTCAGTACCTCGCCGGGCGAACCGGGGGCACGCCCGCCGAACGCATCCGAAGCCAGGGTCTCGACGTGCCTGCGGTAACTTGGTTCGTCGAGCGCCTCGACGCCCCGTTCGACCGGGTCCGACGCCGGGGACGGCATGGGCGCCGGAGCGACAGCGGGCTCAGGTTCCTTGCCGCAACCAGCAGCGAGCAGGATGCCGGTCAGCAAACTGGCCAGCAGGGCGGAACGCGCATACGGGATGGGCGTGCGGTTGTCGGTCATGGGGTTTCCTCTGCGTCGAGTTGTTCGGCACTGTAGCCGTGCAGGTGTCCCTATTCAACGTCTTTCACGGCTTCCAGGTCGGCCAACTCCGCGTCGCTGAACAGCCGCGAATGGATGACGAAGCGCAAGCCCAGCGGGATCTCCGCCGAGAAGCTGGCGCCGCGGCCCTTGACGACGTCAACGGTGAGGTGCGTGTTCTGCCACAGCTCGAACTGGTCGCGCGCCATGTAGAACGGGCAACCGTGGATGCGTCCCAGCAGCACGTCGCTGCCGCCGACGCGGAACTCGCCGAGCGGGTAACACATGGGCGAGGAGCCGTCGCAGCAGCCCCCGCTCTGGTGAAACATCAGCTCGCCGTGATCCTTGCGCAGGCGGTCGATGACCGCCCGCGCTTTGTCAGTGATGTCAACGCGCTTATTCATGCACCCAGCTCGTGAATTGTGCCGGTCACCGCTTAAAAGAAGCCCATCGGGTTCTTGTCGAAGGACATCAGCACGTTCTTCGTGTGGCGGTAGTGCTCCAGCATCATCTTGTGGGTCTCGCGGCCGATGCCCGACTTTTTGTAGCCGCCGAAAGAGGCGTGCGCCGGGTACAGGTGATAGCAGTTGACCCAGACGCGGCCGGCCTGGATGCCGTTGATGAACGTCTTGCTCTGGTGAATGTCGCGGGTCCAGATGCCGGAGCCCAGCCCGTAGATGGTGTCGTTGGCAATCGCCATGGCCTCGTCGTCGTCCTTGAAGGTCGTCACGCTGACCACCGGCCCGAAGATTTCCTCCTGGAAGACACGCATCTTGTTGTGGCCCTTGAACACCGTGGGCTGGATGTAATAGCCGTTGGGGTATTTGTCGACACTGCCGGCCTCGCCGCCGATCAATACTTCGGCGCCTTCTTCCTTGCCGATCTTCAGGTAGCTGAGGATCTTCTCATACTGGTCGCTGGAGGCCTGCGCGCCGATCATGGTCGACGGATCCAGCGGGTCGCCCTGTTTGACGGCCGCGACGCGCTTCAGCACACGTGCCATGAAGTCGTCGTAGATGGATTCGTGAATCAGCGCGCGGGACGGGCAGGTGCACACTTCACCCTGGTTCAGCGCGAACATCACGAAGCCTTCGATGGCCTTGTCGAGGAATTCGTCGTCCTGCGCCATTACGCTGGAAAAGAAGATATTCGGCGACTTGCCGCCCAGTTCCAGCGTCACCGGGATGATGTTCTCGGAGGCGTACTGCATGATCAGCCGCCCGGTGGTGGTTTCACCGGTGAACGCGACCTTGGCGACGCGCGGCGAGGAGGCAAGCGGCTTGCCGGCCTCGATGCCGAAACCGTTGACGACGTTCAGCACGCCGGGCGGCAACAGGTCGCCGATCAATTCCATCAGCACCAGGATCGATGCCGGGGTCTGCTCAGCCGGCTTCAGCACGATGCAGTTGCCTGCCGCCAATGCCGGCGCTACTTTCCAGGTCGCCATCAGGATCGGGAAGTTCCAGGGGATGATCTGACCAACCACACCCAGCGGTTCGTGGACTTCCATGGATACGGTATTGGCGTCGAGATCGGCAACCTCGCCGGCCTCCGCACGGATCACACCCGCGTAGTAACGGAAGTGGTCGATGGCCAG
>JAPHSB010000061.1 GCA_026193295.1 Lysobacterales bacterium | reverse complement strand
AGCGTCTTTATCGTGGATGCCAACGACCAGGCCCAGCAAATAGAGGTCACCGTGGGCGTAGGGAAGGGCGATGATATCGAGGTTCTCGGCTCCATCTCGCCCGGTGACCGTGTTGTCATAAGGGGCAACGAGCGGCTGCAGCCCGGCCAGGCCGTCACCATCCTGGACGGTTGATGCCGGATGCTCAGCCCGCCCGGGCCGACACGTTTGTTGACCGCCTGGTAACCGTCGAACGTGGCGAGTGGCCGCGCCTCGCCCTGGCTTTCTTCTACTTTTTCTTCCTGCTGGGCGGTTATTTCATGCTGCGCCCCGTGCGCGGAACCATAGCCGCCAACAACAGCGAAATCCTGCACTGGCTTTACACGGGTACGTTCGTCACCATGCTGGCCATTGTCCCCGCGTTCGGATTCCTGGTGTCCCGCTTCCGGCGCGGCCAGTTCATTCCGGCCATTTATGCCTTTTTTATCCTCCACTTGTTGCTGTTTGCCGTCGGGTTCGAAGGCGATGCGACACCGGCCTGGTTGCAGCGCGCCTTCTACATCTGGCTCAGCGTGTTCAACCTGTTTGTGGTATCCATTTTCTGGAGTTTCATGGCGGACATCTTTCGGCCCGGTCAGGCGCAGAGGCTGTTCGGCTTCATCATGGCCGGCGGCAGTTTCGGAGCCATCGTCGGGCCATCATTCACCAAGGGGATTGTGACGGGGCACGGCGCCACGGGCGTCATGCTCACCGCTGCCGGGTTCCTCGCGATTGCGACCTCGCTGGCGATCGTGCTCGGGCGGTACACGCGCAAGGATGGGAATAACCGTCCCACGGAAGTCATTGGGGGCAGCATCTGGGAAGGGGCGGTGCGCGTATTTCGCTCGGAGTACCTGCTGTACGCCTGCCTGCTGATGCTGTTGCACAACGGCGTCGCGACATTTCTGTTCAATGGCCTGGCCGTGCTGGTCAATGAACACGTGGTGGGCTTCGAAGAACGCACGACCTTTTTCAGCCACGTGGACCAGGTCGTGCAGATCCTCGCGTTCTGTTTCCAGTTTTTTATCACGTCCCGGCTGGTCCGTCATCTCGGCATGCAGCGCACGCTGGTGATCATTCCGGCGATGCTGGCCGCCGGGTTCGTAATCCTCGGCAGTTCCATGGGGCTGGTGCTGTTTGCCGCCGTGCAGGTTGCGCAACGCGCCTTGAATTACGGGGTACTGGGGCCCGCCAAAGAGATGCTGTTCACCGTCGTCGACCGCGAGACCAAGTACAAGAGCAAGAACTTCATCGACACGGCGGTGTATCGCGGCAGTGACGTGACGGCCAGCTGGATTTTCAAGGGGCTGACGTCCACCGGACTCTCAATCGCGCAGATGACCTGGGTGTACCTGCCCGTGATGGTGTTGTGGGCTCTGGGCGCCTGGCGCCTGGGCGGAATCTACGCCCGGATGCGCGACCAGGTGCGCGAGACGGCGTGATTCAGATCCCCAGCGGATGGAAGCGTGGGCCGCTGGGACTCTCCAGGCGTTCAACCGGACAACGAAACAGCCGCTCCAGGCTGGACTCGCTCAGCATGTCGTCGGCGGGCCCGGCGCACCAGTCGCCGTCGCCGAACAGCATGATCACGTGGCTGCAATAGCGGGCGGCCAGATTGATGTCATGCAGCGCGGCCAGGGCGCTGCACGGACCCTCCTGGGTGCGCTGACGGATCATGCCCATGATCTGTACCTGGTGCCGCAGGTCCAGGTGATTGGTCGGCTCGTCCAGCAGCATGATTTCAGGGTCCTGGACGAGCAGGCTGGCGAAGGCCAGGCGCCGCGCCTCTCCACCTGACAGGCCCGTCACGCTGCGGTCGGCGAAGCCTTCCAGGTCGACTGCGGATAAGGCCGCGCTCGCCATGGCCAGGTCATCCGGACCCTCGCGCTCCCAGTATCCGAGATACGGATGCCGGCCGGTCAACGCCGTTTGCATGACGCTGGCGTCGAACACGTACACGGTGTGTTGCTGCAGCATGCCGATGTGGCGGGCCAGCAGTTTGCGCGGCAGCTGCAGGATCGCCCGTGATTCGAGCAGGATCTCGCCCGTTGCTGGTTCCAGCAGCCCCGCAAGGCACTTCAACAGGGTCGTTTTCCCCACGCCGTTGGGGCCAAGCAGGCCCCAGAATTCGCCGGGTCGGATGGCCAGGTCCAGCTTGTTGACGACGCGGATTCCGGCGATCCGCAGGTCCAGGCTCCTGCAATGCAGTACGCTCATGTCACGCCCCCCCTCACTGCTTCACCCTGGCCCGGTTGAGCAGCAGCAGGAACAGCGGCACACCCAGCAGGGCTGTCACCACTCCTACCGGCAGTTGCCGCGGCGCCAGCACCGTGCGTGCCAGCGTGTCGGAAAGTACCAGGAACAGGCCACCGAACAGGGTGGCGCTGGGCAGCAGTATCCGGTGATCCGAACCGACCAGCAGGCGCATCAGGTGCGGCACGATCAGGCCGACAAAACCGATGTTGCCGGCAATGGAAACCGCGCCCGCCGTCAAAACGGAACCGAGCAGGTAGACGACCCAAAGCAGTTTGCGCGTGGGTTCACCGAGCAGACTCGCCGTGGTCTCCCCCATGGCCAGCACATTCAGACTCCTGGCCATACCCAGGGTGGCGGCGAAGATGCCCAACAGCATCACCAACGACCAGGCGGGAAGCCGGGCATAGCTGAGATCTCCGATCAGCCAGAACAGCATGCCCCGCAGGCTGCCATCGGGGCCGAGCGTGAGTAGCAGGCTGATCAGCGCGGCCCAGCCGGAGGCCGTGACCACGCCTGTCAGCAGCAAGCGCGTGCCGCTCCACGGACCTTCGCCGCGGGCCAATCCGAAAACGATGAGAATCGACAGCAGGGCCCCGGCCCAGGCCAGTGCCGGAAGCAGGGCTGCGGCCACACCAATCGACATGCCGAACAGGGCTGCGAAGGACGCGCCACCGGAAACGCCGAGGATATACGGATCGGCCAGAGGATTGCGCAACAGGACCTGCATCAGGCATCCGGACAGGGACAGCAATGCTCCGACAGTCCAGGCTGCTGCGGCCCTTGGCAGGCGGATGCGCCAGACCAGTTCACCGTAGGCGGACCCGGAATCCATTAGCGCGGACCACCATTGCTCCCAGCTCAAAGTCACTGAACCGATGGCCGCTGCGAAGAAAACGCTGCCGACGGACAGCAACGCAAGCAGCAGGAACAGCAGTCGTCGTTGTGCTGTTGGCATCATGCTGGAGAAACGATTAACATTCCGGATGAGAGGTATCGAAGTATCACACGCCCCATTCCGGGCAGGCAAGTTCCGGGTTAAGCGCTCCTGGAGAGGGGCTTCGGACAGGTATTCGAGGAATATGATCGACCCCGACGGTTACCGACCCAATGTCGCCATCGTGCTGATGAACGAGGATCGCCGCGTGTTCTGGGCGCAGCGCTCGGGCAATGACGGCTGGCAGTTTCCACAAGGGGGCATGCGAACTGACGAAACACCGCTCGAAGCCATGTACCGCGAGCTTCACGAGGAGACCGGGTTAACCCCTGAGCACGTCGAACTGGTCGGCTCAACACCGGGCTGGCTGCGCTATCGTTTGCCGCGCCGTTATCAGCGCCGCTACAGCAAGCCGCTGTGTATCGGCCAGAAACAGGTGTGGTTCCTGTTGCGGTTCCTGGCCGATGATTCGGTTTTCAGCTTCGACCAGTGCGATGAACCGGAGTTCTGCACCTACAAGTGGGTCGATTTCTGGTACCCGGTGGAGAATGTGATCACCTTCAAGCGCGCGGTCTACCGCAGGGCCCTCTCCCTGTTGGAGCCGTTGGCCGAGTCCTGCGCCTCGCAGGATTGGCCTGCCCAGCGGTCGTCCAGGGCCTGACCTTCGTTCCCCGCGCCGGCCGGCAAGTCCGGGTCCAATCCGCATGCGCGCCCCGGGCCTCATTTTGGTCTGATGAAAAAATGCATGTTTTGACGCATGCAGTCGAATCGACTGTAGATGCAATTGACAATCATTCGCATTTGTATTTATGATTTGATCCAACCACTCGCAAATTGATGACAGACAGGTATCGATCATGTACGTATGCATCTGCAATGCAGTGACGGACTCGGCGATTCGGCAGGCAGTCAGCGAGGGTGCGCGTTCACTTCGCGACCTCAGTGCGCAGACCGGTTGCAGCACCCAGTGCGGTCGCTGTGTCCACGTCGCGCGCGACGTGCTGGACGAGGCCCTGTCGGAAATCGGTTCCGCGCACTCCCGGGTCGAACTCGAGATCGTCGCTTCCTCCTGAGTTCAACCTCCCGCGTCGTCGCGCGCCACGACAAGCGGTGCATGAATGATTCTCATTCCGGCAGGCTAATGATTCCTTTTGTAGAATGAATGCCTTTCCGGCCCGGTTGCCGGACGCATGCCATTCACTTGCCCTGGAGAGTCGAAAATGAAAGGTGACCCAAAAGTCATTGAGTACCTTAACCGTGTTCTACGCAACGAACTGACCGCCATCAACCAGTACTTTCTGCATTCGCGGATGTTCAAGGACTGGGGGCTGAAGGCACTCGCCGATTACGAATTCCACGAGTCCGTGGACGAAATGAAACACGCTGATTCGTTGGTCGAGCGCATCCTGTTTCTCGAAGGACTCCCCAATATGCAGGATGTCGGCAAACTGCGCATCGGTGAGCACACCCGTGAAATGCTGGAGTGCGACCTGGCCCTGGAAATGGAGGCGATACCGGACCTGCGCGAGGCGATCGCCTATTGCGAATCCTGCAAAGACTACGTCAGTCGCGACCTGTTCGATCAGATTCTTGATGCCGAGGAAGAGCACGTCGACTGGCTGGAAACCCAGATCGACCTGATCGACCGCGTGGGCATCGAGAATTACCAGCAGTCGCAGATGGGGTAGTCACAACCAGGCCGGCTTGAGATATCATGCGCTGATCCGCATGTTTTGAAGGCCATGTTCTCCCATACCAGCCAGCCCTGCACATTCGAGCGCGACTGCGAAGTCGTGATGATCCCCCTCGGGGACGTCGTCACGATTCCCGCCGGCACGGTCGGCTATATCACCCAATCCCTGGGCGGGAGCTTCACCGTGTTCGTCGATGGCAACCTGTTCCGCATCGCAGGCGTCGACGCCGATGCGATCGGCAAGCAGCGAGTGATGCCGCCCAGCCTGCCGGACGACGCGACCGAAGAAGACGTGGAACGGCTGCTGTGGGACCAAATGAAAACCGTTTATGACCCGGAGATTCCGGTCAATATCGTCGATCTCGGGCTCGTCTACCGCTGCGAGATGCGTGTCGATGACAAGGGTGATCGGGTGGTGGACGTCGAAATGACCCTGACCGCGCCGGGTTGCGGCATGGGCGATATCCTGGTGGACGACGTGAAAGCCAAGCTCGAGCTGGTCCCGACCATCAGCCAGGTGAATGTCGAGTTGACCTTTGACCCCCCCTGGAATCACAGCATGATGTCGGAAGTCGCACGACTGGAAACGGGTATGTTTTGACCGGGATGCGCGGAACGCTCAGTTCTCCACTCCGACCACTCCGCTCTCGACACTTCTGCCAGCTCAACCCGATCCCGCAGAGCGAGGATCGCAGGCTGTTGTTGGCTGCCGCAGTTGATCCCGGTCAAAATGATGAATCTCGCGTACCGTTATTCTGGCGCCATGAGCAAGCTGACTGGCCGATTGAAACGCGAGCAGGACACATTCCGCTGCATGGCGCGCATCTATTGCGGTCATCATCATCCGCACGCCGACAGCGGTCTGTGCGACGACTGCGAAAACCTCATGCAGTACGCCGAAAAGCGGCTCGAGAAATGCCCCTACGGCCCGGACAAGCCGACCTGTGCCAATTGCCCCATCCATTGCTACAAACCGGCTCAGCGCGAGCAGGCCCGCGTCATCATGCGCTTCGCCGGGCCGCGCATGACCTGGCGTCACCCGTTCCGGGCCATCAATCACCTGCTCGACAAACTGCGCAAGGCGCCGCATCCGCTGACCCTGCGCGAGGCAAAACGGCGGCAAGCGGCCGCCGGGGACAGGGACTGAGCCGGCCCCAGGAGCCACAGGAGGCTCGTTGGCTGGCAGATTACCAGGCCTGAGCCTCTGCGGCGCCAGGATATCCGCGGCGAGTGTCGGCCGCGGATAAACGGATCAGGCGGCGTGCTGAGTGTCGAGGCGGGTTCCCGTCTGCTTGCCGAGCCGCAGCTCTTCGGCGTCGAAGTCGTCCACGGCGATGATCTCGGCTACCAGTTTCCGGACCCGCGCCAGGATGTCCGCTTCTTCCTTGCTCAGGACGTGTGTCTCGATCGCGTTGCGGACCTGCTCTTCCCAGGTGATGCCCTTGATGTCGCCCTGCTTCAGGGCTTTCAATAACCTGCGCTCCAAAGGCTCGGCCTGGATGACTTGCGGCAGCGCGCGTTCCATGAAGCAGATCGGGTGGTTCGACGTGTCGGATCTGTAAACGCCCTGGGTCAGGCGGTCGCGCGTGTCGGACGGCACCAGCAGCAATTGGGCGACCTTGTGGGTCAGGCGGTCTCCCGGCGCCTTTTCCCGGCGTCCGAATGGGAAGACCACGAAACGCAAGACCGTGCGCAGGTAGCGATTTGGGAAATTGTCCACTACCAGGCGCAATGCCAACTGGATTTGGTGGATCGCATTGTGGAAGGCCCAGGCCAGGATAGCCTGGTCAGCGGCCGGGCGACCCTGGGACTCAAAGCGCTTCAGCATGGCCGAGCAGATGTACAGGTGGCTGAGTACGTCGCCGAGGCGGGCCGAGATATGTTCCTTCTGTTTGAGCTTGCCGCCCAGGGTCAGCATGGCGACATCGGACACGAAGGCCAGGGAGGCTGAGTAACGGGACAGCTTCTGGTAATACTTGGCCGTTTTGCGGTCGTGCGGGACCATCGTGAACTTGCCGAAGCTCAGTCCGAGAAACAGGCTGCGGACCGCGTTGCGGATCGAGTAACCGACATGGGCGAACAGCAACGCGTCGAAACTCTCCAGCCGCTCCCGCGCGTCGGCGATCCTCGCTGCCTGCATTTCCTTCAATACGAAGGGATGGCAGCGGATCGCACCCTGCCCGAAGATCATCAGATTGCGCGTCAAGATGTTGGCGCCCTCGACCGTGATCGATACCGGAATGCCTTCCCAGCCGCGGCCCAGGTAGTTACGCGGTCCCAGGATCACGCCTTTGCCCCCGTGCACGTCCATGGCGTCCTTGATCACTTCACGGGCCATTTCAGTGGTGTGGTACTTGGCGATGGCCGAAGTGACGGCGGGCTTTTCGCCGATATCGACAGCCGTGGCGGTCATACGTGACAGGGCCGAGGTCGCATAGGCGTTGGCGGCGATGCGCGCCAGGGCTGCTTCAACACCTTCAAAGCGGCCGATCGGCATATTGAATTGCTTACGGATTCGGGCGTAAGCGCCGGTTGCCAGCGCGCCCATCTTGGTGCCGCCGGTGGAGGTCGCGGGTAGCGAAATGGCACGGCCGACCGACAGGCACTCGACCAGCATCCGCCAACCCTGCCCCGCCATATCGATACCGCCGATCAGCGCATCCAGCGGAACGAAGACGTCCTTGCCCAGGATGGGGCCATTCTGGAACGGCAGGTTCAACGGCATGTGGCGACGGCCGATCTCCAAGCCCTTGGTCCCGCTTGGGATCAGCGCCAGGCTAATGCCGAGATCTTCTTTATCGCCTACCAGGCCGTCGGGATCGTACATCCTGAACGCGATGCCGATCAGCGTGGCCACCGGGGCCAGCGTGATGTAGCGCTTATCGAAATTGAGGCGGATCCCGACGACGTCTTTACCCTTGTATTCTGCTTTGCAGACGATGCCGTAGTCTGGGATCGAAGTCGCGTCGGAGCCGGCAGTGGGGCCGGTCAGGCCAAAACAGGGGATTTCTTCGCCGCGGGCCAGGCGCGGCAGGTAATGGTTCTTCTGCTCCTCGGTACCGTAATGCAGCAGCAACTCACCGGGGCCGAGAGAGTTGGGTACTGCAACGGTAGATCCGGCCACGGCACAAACCGACGAGATTTTTTGCAGAACCGCACGGTGCGCCATCGCGGAAAAGCCGAGGCCGCCGTATTGCTTGGGGATGATCATTCCAAAGAAGCGGTTTTTCTTGAGGAACTCCCAGGTTTCCGGGCTCAGATCAGCGTCCCGGTGGGTGATCTGCCAATTGTCCAGCATGTCGCACAGTTTCTGGACCGGTCCATCCAGGAAGGCCTGTTCCTCCACCGTCAGCTCCAGGTAGGGCTGCTTTTTCAGGAGGTTCCAGTTCGGGTGGCCGGCGAAGAGTTCGCCTTCCCAGCCCACCGTGCCGGCATCCAGGGCGACCTGCTCGGTCTCCGAGATCTCGGGCAACATGCGCCGGAACTGGCTCAGGAATGGGCCGCTGATGAATTGCTGGCGCCAGGCCTTGACGTTGAGGGGTACGACGACGGCCGCAAAAAGCAACGCTATAGTCACCAGGCCCAGTAGTGGCAACGTACCGGTCGCTGCGAAAATTACGATTCCCGCAGCCATTGCGCCGGTCCAGATCAGCAGACTGGTGCCGTAGAAGGCGCAGACCAGCGAGATTCCGAGAAGTGTCAACAACAATAGCCAGACCATGAAAATACTCCCATATTTACCATCACCATACGCTAGAGTATGGTGATGCTCAGAACGCAAGTCAACAGCTCTCCGGAAAACGCGGTAAACTGCTGCGACCGGAGCGGCAGTGACTCACCGGGCTACTCTGGCAGGACAAGAAATTGAACGCCAAGCCATTGAAAAAACAGGAAAGAGTTACGCTCTCGGCCGCGGATTGGGAACGCGAGGCCTTGGCGTTGGTTGCCGAACACGGCGTGCAGGCACTGGCCGTTGAGCCACTGGCGCGCCGGATGGGCGTCACCAAGGGCAGTTTCTACTGGCACTTCACCGGCCGCGAGGCGCTACTCGAGAACGCCCTGCGGCGCTGGGAAGAGCACGACAGTCGAAACCTCAACAGGTCGCTTGGAGAGATCGACCATCCCCGCGACCGCCTTGTTTCCTTTTTTCGGCGAGTACCCCGTGAGAAGCTGACGCACGAGGTTTACAGTGAACTGTGTGCCGCCGCGGGCCACCCGCAGGTGGAGCCGGTGCTGGAACGGGTGGCGGAGCGTCGCATGCAGCATCTGGCCGCCGCGTTTGAAGAACTCGGCCTGGATCCTGTCAGAGCACGCAACCAGGCGCGCCTTACGTATTCAGTCTATCTCGGCTTCCTGCAGCTGCAGCGGCAGCACCAGACCCCAAACCTGAGCAGCGGTGACTTCGACGATTATATCGAGCACGTCATCAACACGCTGATTCCCGCTTGAGGCCGCCCGGGGCAGGACGATTTCGTCGGGTTAATCTCGCAGCGGACTGACCTCGCTCATTGAATCGACACCCCTGACGCCGTATTTTTCAGAAACCATTGAGAACCGGCCCGCCGCAAGGGCAACGAAAAGCGAGGTAGCAGCGTGACCACTCACCAGGAATTGCAAGCGTGGATCGACCAGGTAGCCGAACTGACCCAGCCCGACGAGGTTTATTGGTGCAACGGATCGGCGGAGGAGTACCGCGAACTCACCGATAAGCTGCTGGCCGATGGCGGCTTCATCGAACTCAACCAGGATACTCATCCGGGCTGCTACCTTCACCGGTCGGATCCTTCCGACGTCGCGCGCGTCGAACACCTGACCTTCGTCTGCACCTCGAACGCCGATGACGCCGGCCCGAACAACAACTGGATGGCGCCGGCTGAAGCCCGAGCCAAGATGAAGGAGCTGTTTCGCGGTTGCATGAAGGGGCGCACGATGTACGTGATTCCCTACTGCATGGGGCCGATCGATTCACCGCTGTCGCGTTGCGGGGTCGAGATCACGGACAGTGCCTACGTGGTGGTCAACATGAACATGATGACGCGCATGGGCGACCCGGCTTTGCGGCGAATCGAGCGGGAAGGGAAGTTTATCAAGGGATTGCACTCCATTGGTGAGCTGGACCCCGAACGTCGATTCATCATGCATTATCCCGAAGACCTCGAGATTCAGAGCTTTGGTTCCGGTTACGGTGGCAACGCGCTGCTGGGCAAAAAGTGCCACGCTTTGCGTATCGCCAGCCACCAGGCGCGAACCGAGGGTTGGCTGGCGGAGCACATGCTGGTCGTTGGGCTGGAAAGCCCGGAGGGCGAGGTGCATTATGTCGCTGCGGCTTTTCCGTCGGCCTGCGGCAAGACCAACCTGGCCATGATGATTCCGCCGCAGGCGTACCAGGGGTGGAAAGTCTGGACACTGGGTGACGATATCTGCTGGATGCGCATCGGCGATGATGGCCGCATGTGGGCGATCAATCCCGAGGCGGGCTTTTTTGGCGTCGCGCCCGGCACGGCCAGGAAAACCAACCCGAACGCCCTGGCCATGCTGGATCATGATGCGATCTTCACCAACGTTGCGATGACTGCTGACAGACAGCCGTGGTGGGAAGGCCTGGACGGCCGGGAACCGGCGGAAGACTGGAAGGGCGAACCCTATGAGGTGGTCAATGGGCCTGCCGCGCATCCCAACTCGCGCTTCACGGTCCGCATGTCACAATGCCCCTCCTATTCCGACAAAGCCGAAGCGGCGGAAGGCGTGCCAATCTCCGCCATCATTTTTGGCGGGCGCCGGGCGCGGCTGGTGCCGCTGGTGATGGAAAGCGAGTCCTGGGCCCACGGGGTACTGATGGGCGCGTCGATGGCTTCGGAAACCACTGCCGCCAACATCGACACGGTGGGCGTGGTGCGGCGCGACCCGATGGCGATGAAGCCGTTCTGCGGCTATAACTTCGCCGATTACTGGGCGCATTGGCTGAGCTTTGCCGACGCCTCCGACAAGCTACCCAAAATCTTTCACGTCAACTGGTTCCGCAAGGACGATAAGCATCACTTCATGTGGCCGGGGTTTGGCGAAAACATGCGTGTACTGGAGTGGGTCGTGCGGCGCTGCAAGGGCGAGGTAGCCTGCGCCGAAACGCCGATCGGCAGGCTGCCCTTGCCCGGGGATCTGCGGCTGGAAGGTATCCACGTGCCGCCGGCGACCATGGCCGCCCTGCTGGATGTAGACGTCGAGGCCTGGAAGGCAGAGATTGCAGATATCGGCGAGTACCTGGCCAGTTACGGTGCCCGCAGGCCCGCCGTGCTCGAGGCTGAGCGGCAGAGGGTGGCCGAAGCGCTCGATCAGGCCTGAGATTCAGCAATGCCGACGCACTGATTGGCGGCAACAAAGAGGGTGGGGGTACCCGGCCAGGCCTGGTCGGGTGCCCCCACCCTCTGCATATCCGGGAGTCGATGCTGCAATTCCGCTATTCTCTTGTCTGGCGGCATTTAAACCCTTTGCCGTAGGTTTCCATCAAAGGTACATGGGAGGAGCGTGCATTGACATCGTGGTCAGTGGATTCTGCGCATCACGATGACGATGCCGGACTGGTGCAATGCGCCAGTGACGGTGATCGCGCTGCTTTCGAGGAGCTTTACCGGCGCCACCGCGACCATGTCTATGGCCTGTTGTGGCGACTGGCAGGTGGCGACGCCGCCCTGGCGGAAGATTTGTTGCAGGAGGCTTTTGTGCGTGCCTGGCAGAAGCTCGACAGTTTCCGGGGCGAAAGCCGCTTCGGTACCTGGCTGCATCGGCTCTCGGTTAACGTGGCCCTGACCGACCGGCGTACGAGGGTCCGTCGGCTGGAGCGGGAAACGGCCCTCGAAGGCGCTGTGGAACGGTCGGCACGCGGGGAGCGGGATGTGCGCGCCATGGAGCAGTTGGACCTGGAGGCGGCAATCGCCGGGCTTCCCGAGCGGGCCCGCGCGGTGCTGGTCTTATACGATATCGAAGGCTACAGCCATGCCGAGATCGCGGAGTTGACCGGCATGGCGGTCGGCTCCTCGAAAGCCCAGCTGCATCGGGCACGCCGGTTGGTTCGGGAGGACCTGGAGAAATGAAACAGCGCTTGGAAGAGCAGGAATTGTTGCGCCGCATAGCGGAGTTGCCGCGCGAAATTCAGCCACAAAACGATCCCTGGGCAGCGATTTCCCTGCGTATCGCCGAGACGCGCGAGCCGCAGCGGGGACGCTGGCCCTTCGAAGGCTGGGTAGTGTACGCCGCTGCCGCATCTGTCGCGTTGGCGCTGCTTTTCGGACTGCTGCTGGGACCGCGTTTGGGCGAGTCGCCATCGTCGCTGCCCGCCAACCCGGTTACGCTGGTCAACGAACGCGCCGAGCCCCCGGTGTACCGCCTGACAGCGAGCCTCGTTGGCAGCGAGGTGGAATACCGGGCCGCCTTTCGCGAGTTCATTGCCGTGGGCCTGGCTCGGCCGAACCTCTCGCCACGAACCATTGAAACGATCGAGACCGGGTGGGCCGATCTGCGGGCAGCTGAAAACGAGCTGGCGGCAGCGCTGGCAGCCAATCCGCGCGACCCGTTTTTGAATGACCGAATGCTCGCATTACGGGCACGGCAACTCGACTTTTTGCAGCAGCTTGCCTTGCTCGACCAAAATAACAGGAGACTGACGACATGATGACTCGTATCAATTTTGGCCTGCCCCGGGCCCTGCCCACCCTGCTTGGCATATTCGCTTTGTCGGTGCCGGGTGCCGCGGTGTGCGGTGAAGACATAGACAAGACGCTGGCAATGCCGGCGGATGGGCTGGTCGCCGTTGAGAATGTTGCCGGTACCGTCGAGATCGAGACGTGGGACCGCGCCGAGGTGCATATCCAGGGCGAGGCGGGCAGAAGCGTCGAAGAGGTCGAATT
>JAPHSB010000193.1 GCA_026193295.1 Lysobacterales bacterium | reverse complement strand
GCCTGATCGCCGAGATGGCCGAAAAAGGTGGTCGCGACGTAGACGGCCAGCAGTGCACGCATGCCGTAGTAGGAAAAACGCTCCCACATCTCGATGTTCGAGAGCTGCCACAGCGCCTTGGGGTGTCCGAGAATTTCCCCGGGCGGAATGCCCGGTTGGTTAACTGCTCCGGTTGGGGTGCTCACAAATGCCCTCCGAGTCTTGTCCTGGTTGTGCGGTGTGCGGATCGATCACGCCAACGAGGCGAGTTCGAAGTGTCGCAAGCATAGCAGACGGGCGGCGGTTTGGCGCGCTGAATGCACGCACATTCATGGTATCTCCAAACATGCAGGAGCGCGCCTTCCACGCAGCTGTTACCCGGTCCGGGGGGGTGGCGTGTAGACCCCGTCGGGACACGCTCAAGACGTCCGTGTGCGCTAATCGGCTGTTCCCGACAGCCCGATTGTCCCGCCGGGGTCCACCCGCCACCTCCTCTGGCAGTCGATTTGACTGTGCAGAATGCCCCCTTCAGAAAGGCTCAACCAGCAGAGAGGGTTGTCATGAATCCGCCCGGCCCCCATGACATAATGCGAAATCGCGGCAAACCACCTGGACAGGCAGAAAATGGATTACCAAGCAGCACAGAAATTCGTCGACGAAAAATGGATGGACGAGATCGTCCCGGAACTGGTCGAGTACATCAAGATTCCAAACAAATCCCCGCACTTCGATCCCGACTGGGAACAGCACGGCTACATGGAAGATGCCGTGCAACAGGTGTTCGCCTGGTGCAAGAAGCAGGACATCGCCGGGATGGCCTGTGAAATCGTGCGTCTGCCGGGACGCACGCCGCTGATCTTCATGGACATCCCGGGAGATTCGGACGACACCATCCTGCTCTATGGCCACCTGGACAAGCAGCCGGAAATGACCGGCTGGGCGGACGACCTGGGGCCCTGGAAGCCCGTGATCAAGGACGACAAGCTGTACGGGCGCGGCGGCGCCGACGACGGCTATGCCGCCTACGGCTCGCTGACCGCCATCATGGCGCTGCAGCGGGAAAAGCAGCCGCACGCGCGCTGCGTCGTGGTCATCGAAGCCTGCGAAGAATCGGGCAGTTACGACCTGCCCCACTACATCGAGCACCTGAAGGACCGCATCGGCACGCCTTCTCTGGTGGTGTGTTTGGACTCGGGTGCGGGCAACTACGACCAGCTCTGGCTCACCGTGTCCCTGCGCGGCATGGCCGCCGGCACCCTGCGCGCCGACGTCCTCACCGAGGGCGTGCATTCCGGATACGCCTCCGGCATCGTGCCCTCCAGCTTCCGGGTTCTGCGGCAACTGCTCAGCCGCCTTGAGGATGAGGACAGCGGGCGGGTTCTGCCAGACTATCTGCAAGCCGATATCCCCGAGCAGCGCACCGAGCAGACCCGTCGCATGGCCGAGGCGCTGGGCGACAAGGTCTACGCTGCCTATCCGTTCTGTTCTGGCGTGCAGCCACAGGCGGACAACAATGTCGACCGCATCCTGAACCGGACGTGGCGGCCGGCCCTGTCCGTAACCGGCGCCGACGGGTTACCGGAACTGGGTTCTGCCGGCAACGTGCTGCGCCCCCACACGTCGCTGAAGCTTTCGATGCGTCTGCCGCCCACTGTCGATGGCGAGGAAGCGACGCGCAGGATGAAGGAGACGCTGGAGTCGAATCCACCGCAAAACGCCCGCGTCGAGTTCCGCCCGGAACACCCGGCGTCGGGTTGGAACGCCCCGGACATCGCGCCGTGGCTGCACCAGTCGCTGGAGCGCGCGTCACGGGACGCCTACGGCCTAGGCGTGATGTACATGGGCGAAGGCGGGACCATCCCGTTCATGGCGATGCTGGGCGACTTCTTCCCGCAGGCACAGTTCATGATCACCGGCGTGCTCGGGCCGAATTCCAATGCGCATGGCCCGAACGAGTTCCTGCACATTCCATTCGTGAAGAAACTCACCGCTTGTGTCGCACAGGTCATCGCCGATCATTACCACCGCGAAG
>JAPHSB010000187.1 GCA_026193295.1 Lysobacterales bacterium | reverse complement strand
TCCACTTCGATGACCTCACGCTCCGGGTGGATGACCACGCCCCGCTTTTCGGCGAACCACAGGTAGTTCTTCATCAGGGTGTTCTTGGCGCCGACGCGGCAACCCTGCATGCATTCGCCGCAGAACGTGCAGCCGGTGCGCTCGGGTCCGTCGCCGTCAAAATAGGGATCGGGCACGGTCTTGCCTTCTTCGCCGAAAAATACGCCACAGGGTGTGCGCCTGAACGATTCTTCGACGCCGAAATGGCGGCCGACCTGTTTCAGGTATTCCTGGCCGACGCTGCCGCGCGGCACGGTCTGCACGCCGAGCATTTTTTCCGCCGTGTCGTAGTGAGGCCGCAGGACCGATTCCCAGTCATCGATGTCGGCCCACTGTGGATTCTGATAGAACTCGGGCCCGGCCCGGTACAGCGTGTTGGCATAGACGATACTGCCGCCGCCTACGGCGACGCCGCTGGCGATGAAGGCGTCCTTGAAGGGCGAGAAACGCAGCGGTCCGCGTAGGCCAATGCCGGGCATCCAGTTGAATTTTGCAGCGTCCCATGTCGTGCGCGAAAAATCTTCGTCCCGAAAACGACGGCCCATTTCCAGCAGCCCGACGCGGTAGCCCTTTTCAGCAAGGCGCAGGGCGGAAACACTACCGCCAAAGCCGGAACCGATCACCAGCCAGTCATAGTCGAAGCCATCCAGTGGGGCGCGTTTCGCGGTGTCGTTCATCCGGTCGGACTCCTTGCTTGCTCACCAACGATTGTCATGGGAAGCTGGCGTCAATTCAACCCGTTTCGCCCCAGGGCGGTCAATGCAGGGTGAAAAAGCTGGAACAGCAAATGGATCCGGAAAGACACAGTGCCTTCAAACAAGGCTCGCCCCCCGCTGCGGTGAAGCCCGCCACAACGGATCTGCGCGAGAACCCCACCCTGGTGGCTCGACTCAGGCGGCGCCTGAATTACTCTCTGCTCGGACTCGTTGCCCTGGCCATCCCCCTGGGCTACCTGGTGGCCTGGGGCTCCTATGGCTTTCGCCTGGCCTTCGGCCAGTTCAGCGAATGGGTACACGCTGTCGGCCGCATCTCCACCGGGCTGAGCCAGCTGTTGCTGCTGGCCATGGGTGGTCTCCTCTTCGGGCTGATCCTCAAGCTGCTCGGCTGGGAGCGGTTCCGGGGGCCTGCCAACGTGATCGTCGCGGTCCATGAGCACGAGGGCAAGCTGAACATCCGGGACGGGATCATCACCGCGGCCTGTGATGCCCTGGCCCTCGGCATGGGCGCGTCGGTGGGGCGATACGGTCCTGCCGTGCAACTGGGGGCGACGGTGGGTTCCATCCTGGGGCGCTCCGTCGGGGTGACGCGCGCAGGGCTGCGGGTGCTGCTGGGCTGCGGCGTGGCAGCCGCGATCTCGGCTTCATTCAATGCGCCCATCGCAGGGGCGATTTTCGCCCACGAGGTCATCATCGGCCACTTTTCCTTGCGCGCCTTTGCCCCGATTACCGTGGCGTCGGTGATCGCGGTGGGTGTCACGCGTTACCACGGGTTCGAATATGTCGCGCTGAAACTCTCCGAGCGGGCCGGCCACCTGGTCATCTGGGAATACCCGGCATACGTTGGCCTGGGCCTGCTGTCGGCGGCGGTGGCGGTCATCTACATGAGCGGCGTGCTGCGGGCCGGAGACGTGGCGAACCGGATGCGGTTGCCGGTCTGGATTCAGCCCGCGCTGGGTGGGGCCCTGGCCGGCGCTGTCGGGCTGTGGGTGCCCGAGGTGTTGGGGCTGGGCAATACGACCATGCAACAGGTTCTCGATCCGGAGCTGGCAGCATCCGTCTACGGCATCGGAATGATCACGATCCTGTGGCTGGCCAAGCTACTGGCAAGCGTCGCCTGCCTGGGATTGCGCTACCCGGGCGGGGTGTTCAGCCCGGCCATCTTCATGGGCGCCGCGCTGGGTGGCATGGTGGGATTTGCAGCGCCGTTTCTCGATTACCAGATCTGCGTGCTGGTCGGAATGGGGGCCCTGGTCAGTTCGGTCATCGGTGCGCCCCTGGCCACGATCCTGATCGTGTTCGAGTTGACCGAAAACTACCAGGCTGCGACGGCGGTCATGATCGGCGTGGTGGCGGCCAACGCGGTCGTGACGCGCTACTACGGCCGGTCGATCTTCCACCGGCAGATCCTGCGCTGGGGCATTGACCTGGAGCGTCCCCAGGAGCAACGGCTGATGGCGGCCCGGCAGGTCAGAGAAATCATGTCGCCACAGTTCCTGGCGGTCAGGCCGGAGCGCACCGCGGCCGAATTGCAGACCTTCGTCGGGCGGGGCCACCTGGGGGATGTGTTCGTGGTCGACGGGGAAGACCGGCGTCTGCTGGGCAAGGTGCCGCTGGCGATGCTCGTGACGGCCGGAGATCAGCAGACCGTCGCGGAGTTGTGCGAGCCGACCGGGCTCTGCTTGCAGGAATCGGAAGATCTGTGGTCCGGTTTCCTCAGTATCGAGCGCTTCGTGGGCTATTCGGTTCCCGTCGTGGCCGACGCCCGTTCGATGAAGCTCGTGGGCGTCGTAACAGAAAGCGATTTCATTTCCGCCTATCGCCGTTCGGTCAGCGAGGCCCGTGAAGACCAGCAGTCGTAGGAGCGGATTGATCCGCGAAAATCGCGGCCGAAGCCGCTCCCACAACGGACAACCAGCTCCGTTGCCGGACGACCCCGAAACCGCGCGGGGTCAGTTGGCCCCGTAGGCGATCAGCGCGTCGGCCACCTTCTTGAAGCCGGCGATGTTGGCGCCCTTGAGGTAATCCACATAGCCGCCCCGGTCGCTGCCGTACTCAACGCAACGCTCGTGAATGCCCTTCATGATGTCGCCCAGGTGCGTGTTGAGTTCCTTGCGGCTCCAGGACATGCGCATGCTGTTCTGCGACATTTCGAGACCGGATACTGCAACGCCGCCGGCGTTGGCCGCCTTGGCCGGTCCATAAAGAATTTTGGAAGCCCGGTAGACCGCGATGGCGCCGGCGTCCGACCCCATGTTGGAGCCTTCGGACACGCCTTTGCAGCCGTTGCGGATCAGCACCTTGGCCTCCGCCTCGTTGACCTCGTTCTGGGTCGCGCAGGGAAAGGCTAAATCGCAGGGCACCGACCAGGGACGCTCGGTAGGGTAGTACTTGACGCCGAATTCGTCGGCATACTCGGAAATACGTCCGTAACGCACCTCCTTCAAGTCCTTGACCCAGGCCAACTTGTCTTTGTCGATGCCATTCGGGTCATGGATAAAGCCACCCGAGTCGGACAATGTCACCGGCTTGGCGCCGTGTTGAATCAGTTTCTCGGTGGCGTAGATCGCCACGTTGCCGGAGCCGGACACCAGGCAGGTCTTCCCTTCGATGCCCTGCTTGTTGTGCCGGAGCATGTCCTCCATGAAATACACCGTTCCGTAGCCGGTGGCCTCGGTGCGGATTTCACTGCCGCCAAACGACAGGCCCTTGCCGGTCAGCACGCCGGTGAACTGGTTGGTGATTTGCTTGTACTGCCCGAACAGGTAGCTGATTTCACGCCCGCCGACGCCGATGTCGCCGGCCGGTACATCGGTAAACGGCCCGATGTGGCGGTACAACTCGTTCATGAAGGCCTGGCAAAAACGCATGATTTCACTGTTGGACTTGCCTTTCGGATCGAAGTCGGAGCCGCCCTTGGCGCCGCCCATCGGCAGGCCCGTCAGGCTGTTCTTGAACACCTGCTCGAAGGCCAGGAACTTGAGGATGCTGAGGGTGACGCTGGGGTGGAAGCGCAGGCCGCCCTTGTAGGGTCCGATCGCATTGCTGTGCTGCACCCGGTAGCCCTTGTTGACCCGGACGCGGCCCCGGTCGTCCGCCCAGGTCACGCGGAACATGATCACCCGGTCGGGCTCGGTGAGGCGCCCGGACAGGTTATGGCCCTGGTAGCGCGGGTGGTCGTTCACCCAGGGAATGACATCATGAGCCCATTCACCGACCGCTTGCTGGAACTCCTTCTGACCGCGGTTGCGGCGCCGCACTCCATCCATGAAGCCGGAAAACGTTAGCGAATTGGGATTTCTCATCGTCTCATACCACTCTGATCAGTTGGTCAAGAACGGGATCGGACTGCTCGGCCAGCATGGCGTGTCCGCAGCCTTCGAGGATAACGGTTTCGGCCTCCGGCAGAATGCCGGCGAGCCGGGACGCGGTGCGGGGGGGTGTGAGTATGTCGCGCTCGCCGAGAATCAGCAGGGCGGGGCAGCGAACCGTGGCAGCCTGGTCCAGGCCGGCAGTGTACTCATTGCAGGCATTGAGGTCGGCGTAGATGACGCCGGGGCGGGCACGCTCCATCAGCCGCTGCCCGCCACCGAGCATCCAGTGGCCGGGGGTCGGACTGCCGCCTAGTTGGGCGGACTTGCTGAAGCCCCATATCGTAAGCATGTCGATGGCCTCATGCCTGTTATTTTTCGCCGCCTCCAGCAGCCCTTCGGAAACCAGCATCGGCAGCGTGCTGCCGACCAGCGCGATGGTACGCACTCGCTCCGGGTGGCGGGCTGCCGCTGCGATCGCTGCCAGCGAACCGAGGCTGTGGCCAACGATCGCGGTCTCGTCCAGGCCTGCCGCATCCAGTATGTCGATCAGCCAGTCACCGATGGCTTCGACGGATTCCAGCGGCGCACCGCCGGAACGCCCGTGGCCGGGTAGGTCCACCGCGAGTACATTACGATCATGGCGTGCAAAATACCGAGTTGGCAACACCCAAATGCTGTGGTCTTGACCTGTGCCATGTACGAACGTCACAGTCTTCTTAGCAGCATCCAG
>JAPHSB010000117.1 GCA_026193295.1 Lysobacterales bacterium | reverse complement strand
GTCATGAGCCATCACCTCGAAAACGACAGCGCATACCTGGTCTGCCTGGCGCCGCACGGTATACCCTACATCGGCGTGCTGGGGCCAAGGGCCAGGCGCATGCGCCTGGCAAAGCTGGCAGGGATTTCCGAGCGCACAGTCTTTGGCCCCGTGGGCCTGGATATTGGTGCGGAACTGCCCGCGTCCATTGCACTCTCGGTCGCGGCTGAAATCCATGCCGTGCTCAACAAGCGGGACGGAAGGTCCCTGACGGAGGTGGAAAGATGACTGATACACCGGGTAATCCGAGTCTCGGGGTCGTGTTGCTGGCGGCGGGTCCATCCACCCGGCTGGGCCAGCCCAAACAGCTGGTCGAGGTGGGCGGCGAGTGCCTGGTGAGTCACGCGGCGCGACTGGCGCTCAGCCTGGATCCGACTTTCGTCACGGTCGTCACCGGCTGCGAGGCGGACCGCATCGAGGCCGAACTGGAGCAGTTGCCGGTTGGCGTTGTCTATAACCGGAACTGGTCCAGCGGCATGGGTGCTTCGATCAACTGCGGGGTGCGCTCCATCCACAAAGGGGTGGAAGGTGTATTGGTCATGGTGTGTGATCAATGGCGACTCGAGGAGTCCGATCTGGAGCGGCTGTTCAGCGCCTGGTCAAGTGATATATCACGAATAGTCGTTGCCAGTTGGAAAGAAGAAACCGCTTTTGTATCAGGGCCTCCCGTTATATTTCCACGAAAATTAATACCCGAATTAAAGAGCATGCAAGAAAACCGGGGCGCCCGGCAGCTCATCGACCGCTATATGGACCTCGTGGACTACGTCGAGATGGAAAACGCGGCGCACGACCTCGATCGTCCGGAGGACCTGGAGCGGCTGAGAAACCGGGGCTGAAGCCACACCTCAATGGCCGATGCGGGCGGAAGCGCTATAGTAAAGCTGTACTCAGCATCTATATAACGGAACCCATGGGAAAGATACGGCACCGGCTGAATCACGCGAACCTGATGCTCGCTGCGTTGCTGGTCGTCAGCGCCTGCGCGGTCCAGCGCGGAGACGCACCCAAAATGAGCGCCAAGGACATCACGAGCCAAATGCTCCTCGATGCCAGCCCCCTTGCGGCCGGCGCTGAGCTCCAGGATCTGTCGGAACTGGATATCCTCGCGCTCTCCCCCGAGATGATGAAGTTCGTCGACAGCCACTTCGAGGAAGGTCTCGGCAAATCCGCCAGGCTGCAACGCCTGCTCTACGCCGTCATGGGCGAGGGCGTATTCGAGCTGATCTACGATGAGAGAACCTACACGGCAGAGGGAACGTTCCAACGGGAGCACGGCAATTGCCTTTCGTTCACCAATATGTTCGTGGCCATGGCCCGGTACGCGGGACTTGACGCGCACTTCCAGGAAGTCGAGATTCCGCCCCTGTGGTCCTCCGCGGGCCAGACGGCGCTGCTCAACCAACACATCAATGTGTTCGTGGCCCTCGGGGCGGGCCGTGACCACGTGGTCGACTTCAACATTCGCGATTACAGCACCAGCCAGGATGTACGGATCATTTCCGACGATCGCGCCAGGGCCCACTATTTTAATAACATAGGTGTCGAGGAGATGCTTGGGGGAGATACCTTGCTGGCGCTCGCCAATTTTCGCCAGGCTCTTCGCGAGGACAGCAGTTTCAGCCCCGCCTGGGTAAATCTCGGAAGCCTCTACCGCCGCGATGGATACTACGAATATGCCGAGTCGGCCTACCTGCGTGGGCTCGAAGCCGATGGGAATAACCTGGTCGCCATGAGCAGTCTGGCCAATCTTTATCAGCAGCAAGGGTACGACGAGCTAGCGGCGGAGTACCTGGGCCAGGTCGAAGCGCACCGGATGCGCAACCCTTACTATCGATTTCATCTGGCGACCGTGGCGTTCAACAATGGCGACTACGACAGCGCAATCGCCGAGGCCAAGTACGCCATTCGCATGCGGGATGACGACCCAAAGTTTTATTCGCTGGTGAGCTTCGGATACCTGATGAACGGCGACCGGCAAAAGGCCCGAAAATGGATGGAAAAGGCCGAAGCCGTGGCCGAGAATGAAGGCGATAAGGACAAGTACCACCACAAGCTGGACATGCTGATGCAGCTGCAGTCGGATGGCTGACGCGGTTTTGCTGAATTTTTGGCCCATTCGGGCCACATCTGACCAGGGGTACTTTTAGATTGAAGCCTATTCCCAGTTCGTTTAAACTGTATCCGTTTAAATATTGTTAAATATTTGGCGAAATTACGTTAAGGCCATGATAAGGCCAGTCTCATATGCACAGCAAAGTGAGGAAATCCATGACAAACCATAAGTTACTGAATGCGGCGATATCGGCCGCCCTGGCGTTGAGCGCGTCAGCATTCCTTTCGACCAGCGTTATGGCGCAGGAAGAATCGGATGTGGACGAAGAGCTTCTTCTCGAGGAAGTGATCGTCACGGGCTCAGCCATCCGGCGTGACGACCTTGAAAATACCCTGCCGATCCAGATCATCACGGAAGCGGACATCAAGGCGCAGGGCATCACCAACACGGCCGACCTGATAGCCAAGGTTCCGGCGATGCAGGGCTTCATCACGGAGAGTGACTCCGTCGGTGGCGGCGGTGGCGGCGTACGCAATGCCAACCTGCGCGGCATCGGCGACCAGTACACGCTGATACTGCTGAACGGGCGCCGCATCGCGCCGGCCGACTCCGGCAGCATCTTTGACCTCCAGGGCATTCCGCTGGCGGCGATTGAACGCGTCGAAATCCTGACCGACGGCGCCAGCGCGCTGTACGGCGCCGACGCCATCGCCGGCGTGGTCAACTTCATCCTGAAGAGATCGGTTGACGCTACCACGATCTCGGCGCGCTACGACAAGCCCGAGCACAGCGGTGGCGGCGACAGTTGGGAAGCCAGCGTCGTGACCGGCTTCGGCGACGTCCGTGAAGACGGTTACAGCTTCGTTTTCACCTACCAGCACCAGGAACGGGAAGAATTGGCTTCGAAGGATCGCGATTTCGCGAAGACCGGTTTCATTTTCTTCAACCAGCCGGGCTACTCCGATCCGCTGTATTTCCAGAATTCTTCGAGCAACGCTATCCCCGGCAACGCCTACGTTTATGGCCCCGGCGTGACGGACCCACTGCGGTTCCTGAATCCGTATGCTGAGACGAACGGTGGCGTGTGCCACGAAAACAGCACATTCGTTCCGTCGGGCGACATCGGCTATGGCTGTGCGTTCGACTACACCAGCACGCTGTTCGTTCTGCCTGAGACGAAGGCTGACACCCTGTACCTGAACGGCGAGTACATGGTGACCGACGACATCAAGCTGTACGGCACGGTGGTCGGTTCGAAATCCATGTTGACCGCGAAGATCGCGCCGTATCCAACGGGGCAGTTCCCGATTCCGCTGGATTCCCCGCTGCTCGACGAGTATGTCTATCCGTACCTGTCGGACGAGGAACTCAGCCAGGTCAATCGCGTCACGGCAACCTGGCGTGGCATACCGGCGGGCAACCGTACCACCGAGTATAAAACCGACACGCTCAACATCACCGTCGGCGCCAGCGGCAGCACGGGCAACTTCGACTGGGATGCGGCTTACACCCATACCGAGGCCACCACCGACCAGAACTACACCAACGGCTGGCTGCTGCTGGATGAGTTTATCGCCGCTTCGCGGGGCGGATTTTTGAACCCCTGGGTCTGGGCCGATGACCTCACCGACGAGGACCGGGAAGTTATCGCCGGCTTCGTTTACAACGGTCCCTGGGACAAGGTCGAAACCGCCATGGACATCGTTAGTGGCGTAGGTTCCATGCCGATGTTCAACATGGGCGGCGGTGCGGCGATGATCGCGGCAGGCTTCGACTGGCGCACCAACAGCTACGACCGCTGGATCTCGGATGTCAATGCGGCCGAGGGAATCCTGTTCCTGAGCAAGGACACGCCATACGGACTCGAGCGCGACCAGTACGGTGCGTTCGTCGAGGCACTGTTCCCGTTCTCGAACAACATCGAAGCCACGGCCGCGTTGCGCTACGATGACGTGGATGGCGTGAAGGACACGCTGCGCGGTCAGCCACTGGACGATGGCGACAGCGGCACCACGTACAAGTTCAGCGCCAAGTGGAGCATCACTGATTGGATTTCGGTGCGTGGTTCCTACGGCACCGGCTTCAAGGCGCCGTCGATGCGTGAAATCGGCGAGCCCCGGTCCGACTTCGGCGTGACCTCGGCAAACTTCTTCTGCCCGTTCGACGCGTCAGATCCTTTTTCGGAGTACTGCGTCCCGGGTGAGCAGCAGTACAACGTGTACCGCGAAGGTTTTGCCGGTCTGAAGTTCGAGACATCCACCCAGTACACCGCCGGCTTCGTATTCACGCCGGGTGGCGGTTTCGATGCAACGGTCGACTACTGGGTCATCGAAATGGAGGACCTGATCGAGCGCTTGACCGAGGAGCAGATCTTCGGCGATCCGGTCACCTATCGTGATCTGTTCACCACCAAGACCAACACGGCCACCGGGCTCGAGGAGCTTGCTATCATCCAGGCCGCCGTCAACGTGGGCACCAAGGACAGCGAGGGTATCGACTACAGACTGCACTATGGATGGGAGCCGTCGTGGGCCGTTGTTGACTTCAATCTGCTCGGCACGCACATGATCAAGTCGGATAGTTCGCTGACCGGCAGCAGCCTTGGCAGATTCGGCAACGATCAGGCCGTGGTGTTCGATGACAAGTTCCAGTTCATGACCACCGTTACCTTCGATAACTGGACCCACAACCTGATCTGGGACTACAAGAGCAGCTACGACGACTCGGAGCAGGAAGTAGAGCTCACAGGCCAGGGCTTCCCGCTGGGCCAGGGTCCGGGGGTTGATATCATGTTGACCGTCCCGTCGTACAGCCTGTGGAACTACAGCGTCCGCTGGGACACGATGGAAGACCGCCTGGGCCTGACCTTCGGCGTGAACAACCTGCTGGACGAAGAGCCGTCGCTCTCGTTGCGTACCGGCGGTGCCGGCCACCAGGTGGGTTGGGACCCGCGTTACACCGATGCCTATGGTCGTACCTATTGGCTGCGGGGCGAGTTCAGCTTCTGAGTGTTGATTCGAAACAGGCCTTGAAGGTCTGAAGAAAATAAAACCCGGCTCTCGAGCCGGGTTTTATTTTGTCCGCAGGCCGCGCCGGTCTCAAACGCGTCAGTCGTCGCTGCCGGCACTGCCCCAGTAATTGAAGCAGGCCGGTCGCCAGCCCGGGATATACATGGTCTGCAGGTCGGGAGATCGAAAACCCGCCTGTTCCAGCAGTTGATCGATCGGCCGGTTCAGATTGCAGCCACCGGCCAGGCTGCGCCAGACCGGGTTCAACCGCTCCTGCCAACGCCGCACGCTTGCGTCCGGTGCTCTGCCATGTTCGCAGAACAGCAGTTTCCCGCCGGGTTTCAGCACGCGCCGGATTTCGGCCAAGGCCGGCGCAATCTCCGGGATCGTGCACAGGGTGTAGGTCATGACCACCGTATCGGCTGAATGGCCGTCCAGTGGAATGGCGTCGGCGCCCGCCTGGATGAATTCCGCATCCAGGTGGTGAGCCACCGCGTTCTTCTGCGCGATGGCCCACATTTCTGAAGACGGGTCCAGCCCCCACAGGTGTTCCACGCGGCGCGGGTCGTACAAAGGAATATTCAGACCCGAACCGATACCGATTTCCAGCACGCGGCCGCGCGCCAGCGGCACGACCTTCGCACGCTGTTTCATGGCCGGCTTCAGGCCGCAGGTGAAGTGCACCAGGTGGGGCAGTAGATGCTTGTCGTAGAATCCCATGATCGCCTTCCTTTAGGCTCGATCGGCCGCTTGAACCTTGCCCTGCTCCGGCGGCCCTTGGCCGGCCGTCCCCGGCCCCCGCATCGTAGCTCAAAGCTACCTGGCATCACAGGATATAGCGGCTGAGGTCCTCGTTGCCGGCCAGTTCGTCGAGATGGGCGTTCACGTAGGCTGCATCGATCTCGAACGCTTCGCCGGAGCGGTCGGGTGCTTCATAGGAAATCGTGTCCAGCAACCGCTCCAGGACCGTGTGCAGGCGGCGCGCGCCGATGTTCTCGGTCGACTCGTTGACCTTCCAGGAGATTTCGGCGATGCGCCGCACGCCCTCGGCGGTAAAGCTCAGCGCCACTCCCTCGGTATTCATTAACGCCGAGTACTGCTCGGTCAGCGAAGACTGCGGCTCGGTCAGGATGCGCGTGAAGTCCTCGACCTCCAGCGCGCGCAGTTCGACCCGGATCGGCAGGCGGCCCTGCAACTCGGGAATCAGGTCCGAGGGCCGTGCAACGTGGAACGCGCCCGAGGCGATGAACAACACATGGTCGGTCTTGAGCATGCCATAACGCGTCGACACCGTGCAGCCCTCGACCAGCGGCAGTAAATCACGCTGCACGCCTTCTCTTGACACGTCCGCGCCGGCGTACTCGGAGCGCCGGGCGACCTTGTCGAGCTCGTCGATGAACACGATGCCGTTCTGCTCCGCGTTCTGCAGCGCCTGCTGCTTGATCTCCTCGTCATTGACCATCTTCGCAGCTTCTTCCTCGACCAGCAGCGGCAGGGCGTCGCGAATCTTCATCTTGCGCTTCTGCTTTTTGGCGCCGCCGAGGTTCTGGAACATGCCCTGCAACTGGCTGGCCATTTCTTCCATGCCGGGGGGCGTCATGATTTCGACGCCGACCTGGGCCGCGATATCGAACTCGATCTCGCGGTCGTCCAGTTCGCCGTGTACCAGTTGGTAGCGCATCTTCTGACGGGTACGGCTGTCGCCGGATTCTTCCGGAGGCGGCTCATTGGCGAAGCCGATGCCACTGGCGGGCTGCGGCAGCAGAATATCCAGGATACGGTCGTAGGCGCCGTCCTCGGCGCGCGAACGCACCCGGGCCATGGCCTGCTCGCGCGTCATCTTGACCGACGTGTCCACCAGGTCGCGGATGATGGACTCGACGTCCTTGCCGACGTAGCCGACCTCTGTGAACTTGGTGGCCTCGACCTTGATGAAGGGCGCGTTGGCCAGCTGCGCGAGGCGTCGCGCGATTTCGGTCTTGCCGACCCCGGTCGGGCCGATCATCAGGATGTTCTTGGGCGTGATCTCGGCGCGCAGGGGCTCCTCCACCTGCATGCGGCGCCAGCGATTGCGCAAGGCGATGGCGACAGCGCGCTTGGCGTCCGACTGGCCGATGATGTGCTTGTCCAGTTCCTGGACGATCTCGCGGGGTGTCATTTGGGACATAGTGATGGTTGTTCCTCGCGCAGGACCGAATTCATTCGGGAATCGATCGCGGATGAATCCGCTCCTACGCTTCTTGGCGGGCGTGGCCCGGTATCAGGCATTTGTCTCCAGCGTTTCGATGGTGACGTTGGCGTTGGTGTAGATACAGATATCGGCGGCGATGCCCAGGGCCTGCCGGGCAATCTCTTCCGCATCCAGTTCGGTGTTGCGCAGCAGCGCCATGGCGGCGGCCTGGGCGAAAGGCCCGCCGGAGCCGATGGCGATCAGCCCGTTTTCGGGTTCGATCACGTCGCCGTTACCGGAGATCAACAGGGAATTCTCCCCGTCGGCGATGGCGAGCAGGGCCTCGAGCCGCCGCAGGGCCCGGTCGGTGCGCCAGTCCTTTGCCATCTCGACGGCCGCCCGCACCAGGTGCCCGGAGTGCTTCTCCAGTTTGCCCTCGAACCGTTCGAACAGGGTAAAGGCGTCGGCGGTGGCGCCGGCGAAACCGGCCAGGATGCGATCCTTGTAGAGCCGGCGCACCTTGCGCGCATTCGCCTTCATGACCGTGTTGCCCAGCGTGACCTGGCCGTCGCCGCCCATCACGACCAGGTTGCCGCGCCGGACTGAGCAGATAGTGGTTCCGCGATACTGTTCCACTTGAGGTTCCCGTCAGAGCTGTGAGTCGAAAAAGTGGGGTTCGCCCGCCGCGAATGCAAGACAATGCCGGTGACGGGGTGCGGAGGGCGGGCTTGCTCTAAACTGGCTGCCGGACCCTCGATCGAATGGAGCGGTAATGCTGCTGGAACTGTTTAGAGCAACGCTGATCGCCGGCCTGCCGGTTGCCGCGGCGAGCTACGGGCTCGTTTGGTGGTCCCTGCGCCAGGGCTATATTGGATCGGTCAACAGCCTGAAAGAAATGGAGCGGGGGTTCAAGCGCCGGTCGAAAGAGAGGTCTGCTGCAAAAAAGGATCAAAAAAGGAGCAGGAAGGCTGGCGAGAAGACCAAGGCAAGATCGCTTGGCCTGACCCTGGCCTCGGTGAGGCAGCAGGCCCAACAGCCCGGACCATCCGTGTTGAATACCTTCCACGGCAAATGGCTGGCGTTTGGTGGTGGGTTCTACGGCGTCGTCGGTATGCTTACCTACGGAGTGGTCGAACTTCGCGAGTTGCGCGATTTCTTCCTGGGTTTCGAAAGCTTTTACGAACTGTTCGCAAACTTTGGCATCAACATGCTGGTCGGCATCCTGGTGGATGCGGTCACGAACTTCGTCGCCGCGATCGCCTGGCCGGTGTATTGGCTTTCGGACATTCGCTCCGACCATATCTGGATCTGGTTCATCATCGCTTCCACAAGAAGAAAGAACCAGTACTGAGCCAACACTAAATAGTAGTGCTATTGCCCAAATAGTTGTTTTCAATTTTGTAATCATTGTTTAAAATTTAATTGTTAATAATAATTTTTTATATGTAATTCATTTTCAGTGAATAGGTTGTGCCCAAATATATAAATTATCTTCTTACATCCCACCAAACTCTGGTAGACAATACATCTTCACCTTCCATTTCACTAATTGCTTTGTTTACATTGTCACTATTTGTCAATTTCTCACTTAGTGGATAAATGAGCCTGGAAG